>JALSTL010000193.1 GCA_026983755.1 Melioribacteraceae bacterium
AACAGTAATTGCGGTTTTGTGCTTAACTCAAAATTTTGTACTTTTACAAAGTTAAGTGTTTAACCCAAAGTTTTGGCATTTAAAATCCGCAACTCCTGTTATACCAATCGTTGGCAACCATTAGGAAAAAATTTCGTTGACTAATTGAAAATCATCATTCACTCATTTAGAGTTTCAGAATAACTAAACAAAGAATAGATTTGAAAATAAATCTAAACTGAATGAAAAAAATTGTGCTAATATTCTTGATAATTCTTTTGAATCAAAATTTGAGTTTTTCACAAACAAAATCTGAAATTGACACATTGTTAAGCGGAATTTCTGAAACGGAAAATTCTAAAGGGATTACGAAAACTGAACAAGGAAAAAAGATTATAACTTTTGGGAAAAACTCTCTATTAACTCTTTCGGATTTTTTTACTGATTCAACTGTAACAAAAGTAAAATCGGAATGTCAAGAGAGGAATTTAACAAAAGGAGAAATTGCAATTATTATGGCTGACCGAATTGAGAGAATGCCATACTTTACAATCACTGGTATTCAAAATTGTTTATTGACTTACTGCGAGAATAATCTAAATTTCATCGAATATTATTTGTGGGCAATAAAGCGAGATGGAACCGATAATTTTAAAATTAAGTATAAAAATTGGCTGTCTAGTGAAGATAGAAAAGAATGGACTTCTTTATTTGATACAAAGAGAAAGAAAGAAATTCGAAAAGCTAAACGTGCAAAAAGAAAAGCAAAAAAACGGACTGAATTCCGAAACTACAAAAAAAATAAGTAGCAGATTTTACATAATTGACTTCCAAGAATATTTCCAAAATGGAATTCTTATTTTGACCTGTTTTCTTTTAAAATATCGTTTTCTATTGCAATTTTCTGAATAGCAAATAACAACTCATAGACATATTGAGAAGCAGAAAGTTCAACCATATCTTTTTCTACACAATAAGTTCCTAAATAATGGACTTTTTTTAAGGAATTAAAAAAATCAGCAGCCTCTTTATGTTGTAACAAATTAAGCAATTCTTTTTGAGCCAAAGTAAGATTTGAATACTTCATAATTTCTGATTTCATCAATATTTTTAATTACAAACTTGTCATATATGACATTAATTTATACAAATATAAACCTTTTCTTGACTTGTCAAATATGGCAAGTATGAAAAAATCAGAAATATTAAAAATAATCGGACAAAACATCAAAAAAATAAGAACTGAAAAAGGCTTGACCCAAGTTGATTTGGTTGGAAAAATAGAAGCCCAAATAGATACGACCAACATTTCAAGAATAGAAAAAGGAAGAACAAACGCAACGGTTTATACATTATTTAGAATTAGTCAAGCTCTTGAAGTTCCTCTATCTGATATTTGTAAATTGAATTAATTAAAGAACAAGAACGGTTGCCAATAACTAAGCGTTCGTGTGGTGCGTAGCACCCAACATGAACGTAATGTTGCACTATTATGGGTTTTTCATAAAGCTTATGTAATTTAGAATAGCATTT
>JALSTL010000194.1 GCA_026983755.1 Melioribacteraceae bacterium
ACTTGGAGATATTAAGAATAAATTACTGATTTAAAAAATTTAACTTGACTTTTTGTTCTAATAAATTTACTTTTTGATAGTACCTCTTGTACCATTCGTAGAAATCAAAAAAAAATAATTGAATTAAAAAAAATCAATAACAAATAACCCTCAGAACAAATCTTGTTAAGAATAATCATATTACAAAAAAAATTAGTAGGAAAAAACCAATGGATATTTCCACATTAAAATCAAAAAAAATTGTCGATTTATTAAAAATCGCAAAAGAATTGGAAATTCCCGGAACGGGGGATTTAAGAAAGCAAGAATTAATTTACAAAATTTTAGAAGCACAAACCAAAAAAGACGGTCTAACTTTTTCTAACGGCGTCTTGGAAGTATTAAATGACGGTTACGGTTTTTTACGTTCTGCAGATTATAATTATCTTCCTTCGCCGGACGATATTTACGTTTCTCCATCGCAAATAAAAAGATTTACTTTAAGAACAGGTGATCATGTAAGCGGACAAGTAAGACCGCCGAAAGAGGGAGAACGTTTTTTCGCATTATTAAGGGTTGAAGCCGTTAACGGTAAAGATCCCGAGGAAATAAGAAGACGTACACTTTTCGATAATCTGACGCCACTTTATCCAACCAAAAGAGTTAGGCTCGAATCTGCACCCGGTGAATACGCAATGAGAATTATGGATTTGTTGGCGCCCATAGGAAAGGGACAAAGAGGATTAATTGTATCTCCGCCCAAAACCGGTAAAACGGTTTTACTCCAAAAAATTGCAAACTCAATTTCGCGTAATTATCCTGAAATTAAACTTATAATGCTTCTTATAGATGAAAGACCCGAAGAAGTTACCGATATGCAACGCTCCGTAAAAGCGGAAGTTGTAAGCTCAACATTCGACGAGCCTCCGGAACGTCATGTGCAAGTTGCCAATATGGTTATTGAAAAAGCTAAAAGAATGGTTGAAGTTGGTGACGATGTTGTTATTTTGCTGGATAGTATCACACGTTTGGCAAGAGCACATAATACGGTTCAACCGCATAGTGGTAGAATTCTTTCCGGTGGTGTTGATGCAAATGCTCTACATAAACCTAAAAGATTTTTTGGAGCTGCCAGAAATATTGAAGATGGCGGCAGTCTTACAATTATGGCAACTGCCTTAATTGATACCGGTAGTAGAATGGATGATGTAATATTTGAAGAATTCAAAGGTACCGGTAACCTCGAAATTATTTTAGATAGAGATTTGGCAGACAGAAGAGTTTTTCCCGCTTTTAATGTTAATAAATCCGGTACAAGAAAAGAAGAACTTTTGCTTACCGAAGAAGAACTTAATAAAGTTTGGATACTTAGAAAATTACTTAGTGATCTTGATACTATTGAAGCTATGGAATTTTTACTTGATAAAATGAAAGGTACCAAAAATAATAAAGAATTTCTTTTAAGTATGAATAGTTAATCTTAAATTGAAAAATTTTTTTCAAATGTAATTCTTTAATTTGCACAGGAATACTTTGATACGTAAAATAGCATTTTTTTTAATTTTGGCAAATTTGGCTTTTTCGCAAACAGAAAAGAAATTTTTTAACTTTATTGAACTGAATACTTTTATAGAAAACGACTCTCTAATTGAATATCTGTCTTATAAAATTCCATACAATATTTTACTTTTTACAAAAGATAATAACAACTACAAATCCGAATTTACTTTATCGCTAGAGATATATAAAGACAAAATTTTTTTCAAACGGGAAATAAATAAATACGAAGTTAAAACTGCCAATTACAAAAAAACAAAATCGGACAAAGATTACTACCAAGATTTTATACGTTTGAATTTACCTGAAGGTAACTTTCAATTTGATTTTTATTTAAACCTCCGCAAAACGGATTACAATATTAAACTACCTGCGTTAAAACTAAAAGTTACGGATATTAAAAAACAAAAATTTCTTAAACCGATTATTGTTAATAATAACACTGCCAAAACAGATAACTTTATTTTGACCAATTCTCAAAATAACATTCCGTTTACTCCGGAAAAGTATAATTTACTTTTAGGCATACCGGATACTTCCGTAAAAATTATAACGGTATCAATAACACAGAATCAAAAGAAAATATTCCAAAAAAAAATTACCCAAAAGTTCTCCGGCGGAATAAAATTATACAAATCCGAAAACAAACTTTTAATTAAACATACTAACAATTCCGAAAGCAATTACTTTCTTATTACAAATTTTAGTAATAGATTATACGAAGGCAATGCAAAACTTCATATTAAATACGATACTTTGAAAAAAACATTTCCGCTAAAAACAACTTGGTTCGATAAACCTGAAGTTTTAAAAAATCCGGAATATGCAATAAAACTTTTAAGCTATATGGAAAACATACAAACAGTTCGTTCACTTTTGGAAAATTCGAATAAATATTATTACAAAAAACTTTTTGAGTATTGGGAAAACAAATTTCCGGTAAAGAATAAAAAATTTAATTTTGCAATGAAAGAATATTATACCAGAGCCGACTATGCCAATAAAAATTTTTCCAAACTTAACGATAAGAAAGGTGCACAATCGGACAGAGGGAAAATATATATAGTTTACGGTAAACCCGATAGTATGAAAAGAAACTATAACGAAAAAAACGAAACCATTGAGATTTGGCAATATAAAAAGATAAATAAAAAATTTGTTTTTAAAGATGTAACCGGAACCGGAAAATTTATTTTGGTAAAATAAAATGAAATCATTTGCTTTTACATGTGGAGATGTTAACGGAATTGGACCGGAAATTGTTATTAAAACAATAAATAAAATTTACAAACAAAAAAAAAAGAAAATTATTTTTATTTGTCCCCATAATATATTTGAAAATACCACTGCTATTATTAAACCGAAATTTCCTTACGTAAAAATTAAAAATGACAAAGAAATTTTACAAAACAAAGAAAATATTTTAATATTAAATATTAAGAATATTAAACAAACATACGGAAAAATAAACGCAACTTCCGGTAAAATAGCATATCAATCAATACTAAAAGCAAGTTATTTGGCAAAAGAAAAATTCGTTGATGCAATTATAACTTCGCCAATATCGAAAGAATCATTTAAATTGGCAAATATTAATTTCCCCGGTCATACGGAATTATTAGCCGATTATTTTAATGTTAAAAATTTTGCAATGATGTTCGTTTCAAATAAAATGAAAGCGGTGCCTGTTACAATTCATATTCCGCTAAAAGATGTTGCAAAAAAAATTACTATAAAAAAGCTACAAAATATAACAGACGTAATCATAAAAAGTTTAAAGTACGATTTTAAAATTGCCAATCCAAAAGTAGCAATACTTGGGTTGAATCCTCATGCAGGAGAAAACGGGCATATTGGAACAGAGGAAAAAAATATTATAGATAAATTTATTTCCGGATATAACAATAAAATATACGGTTCATTTGTTCCGGATGCTTTCTTCGGAAATAGAGTTTATAAAAATTATGATTGTACAATCGGGATGTTCCACGATCAAATTTTAATACCGTTCAAATTATTGAACTTTAATAAAGGTGTAAACTATACTGCAGGACTTCCGGTTGTAAGAACTTCTCCCGATCACGGAACGGCTTTCGATATTGCCGGTAAGGGAATTGCAAACGCAAATAGCATGATTGAAGCTTTTAAAATTGCGGAAAAAATTATTCATAATAGAACAAAACATAAATGAAAAGTGTAAAACCATATTCTTACTTATCCTTAATATATTCTTATTTAATGAAAGCTGTTGACTATGGTTTTTGGGCAAACTATATAAAAGAAATTCATGAAACTTTAGGAAATAAAAAGGATATAGCTTTGGAATTGGCTGCAGGTAATTGTTCTTTGGCAAACTATTTGGAAAATTATTTTTATAAACTTTTTGTTTCCGATATATCAAAAGAAATGTTGATGAGTTGCAGTAATAATACTTTGAATAAAATATGTTGCGATATGAACAAATTACCTTTTAAAAATAAATTTGATGTTATTTATTCCGCATTCGATTCAATAAATTATTTGAATAATGAAAAAAAATTGAATGAACATTTTGCAAATATGAGTTCCTATTTAAATGAAAAAGGTATTTTTTTATTTGATGCAAGTTTAAAAAATAATAGTTTAAAGCATGTAAAATATTTAAATAGAAAAGGAACTTATAAAGGAATAAAATATATTCAAAAAAGTATATTCGATCCGAAATCAAAAATTCATACTAACAATATAAAAATTAAATTAGAAAACGGTCAAGTATTAGAAGAAGTACACAAACAAAAAATTTATGATTTTTATTATTATTTTGAAGTATTGGAATCCAACGGCTTTTATGTTGTTGAATGTTTTGATGCATTTACATTTAATAATGCCTCCGAGGAATCCGAACGAGTACAATTTATAGTAAAAAGGAAATAATATGTTAACATTTAATAATGTTGAATTTAAATATCCGAATCAAGAAGTTTTTAACAATTTAAACTTGAAGATTAAGCAGGGAGATTTTGTATTTCTGATTGGTAAAAGCGGAGTAGGGAAATCTACATTATTACAACTTGTTTATATGGATTTGTTACCAACTTCAGGTTATGTTCAAGTTGGTGAATTCAGTTCCGATACAATTAAACCGAGTAAACTTCCTTATTTAAGAAGAAATATCGGCGTGGTATTTCAAGATTTTAAATTACTTGAAGACAGAAGCGTTTATGATAATTTGGCATTTATACTTTACGTAACTGGCGTCCAGAGAAAAAAAATCAAAAAAAAAGTTATGGATGCTTTGGCCGATGTAAGACTGGAACATAAATATAAAAACATGCCGAACGAACTTTCGGGTGGTGAACAACAAAGAGTTGCAATTGCAAGAGCAATTATTAACGAACCGAAATTAATTTTGGCGGATGAACCTACCGGAAACTTAGACCCCAAAACTTCCGATGAAATTGTGAATATATTGAAAGATATAAATACGAGAGGTACGGCTGTTTTATTTGCAACTCATAATTATGATATTGTTAAAAAAAACGAGGCAAAAATTTTCAAAATAACCGATGGTAAAGCAATAAAAGTAAAATTGAAAAAAACACCGCCTAATTAACAACATCTATTATTTGTTTGGTAATTTCTTCTACAGTAAGAGTTGCATCTATATTAAATATATTAACATGCTCTTTGTAAAAATCCAATACCGGTTCGGTAGCTTTATGAAAAACGGCCAAACGGTTTTTTATAACCGATTCTTCATCATCTTTTCTTTTAATAAAAGTATTTACGGAACCGCAAACCGGACATTTATTTTTGTTTGATAGATAATTAAGATTTACAATATTTCCGCAAGCACTGCATTCTCTTCTTTGAGAAAGCCTTTTAATAATAACTTCATCATCAATTTTCAAATTAATAATTATAGGTTTGCTTTTTGAAATATGAGTAAGAATAGGTTGCAATATTTTAGCTTGATTTAGAGTTCGCGGAAAGCCGTCTAATATAAAACCTTTACTGCATTTTTTATCCAGCAGCACTCTTGCAATTAACTCTCCCATTAATTCATCGGGTACAAGATTTCCTTTATCCATAATATCTTTTGCGGCCATACCCAAATCTGTTTTTTTTCTAATGGCATCTCTTAAAATATCACCAGTAGAAATATGAGGTATGTTTAATTTTTTAGAAATAATTTTTGCTTGTGTGCCTTTGCCTGCGCCAGGCGCACCAAAAAATATTATCATTTTTTTATCCAAGTGAACCTCTTGTTAAAAAGAAAAATTAAAGTATAAAAATTTATCTAAAACTTAAAGTTTTTTTATAAAATTTAATTGATAAATATCACAGAGGCAAAAGTTAATTTTTCCCAATCCTCTTTTTCAAAAAAAAAGATTTCATAAGATTTTTGCTTTCTTCGGCATAAATACCTCCGTATATTTTAATAGCATGATTGTATTTATTCTTTTCAATTACATTATATACAGAACCACATGCACCTAATTTCGGTTCTTCTATTGAATAATAAACTGTTTTTAGATGAGATAACAGTATTGCACCCGAACACATTAAGCAAGGTTCTACTGTTACATATAAATCACAATCGGTAAGATACTTTGATTTAAGATAATTAGCCGCAGCAGTTATTGCTAAAATTTCGGCATGTGCCGTTGGGTCTTTTAATTGTTGCACTCGGTTTCGTCCTTTGCCGATAATTTTATTATTGTGAACCACAACAGCTCCAATGGGAACTTCGTTTTCTTCGAATGCTATTTCCGCCTCTTTTAATGCGGAATACATGAATTTGTAAATGTTTTCAGAGAATAACAAATTAAATCTAAAATTATTTGTACGCCCGGAAGGATTCGAACCCTCAACCCCCAGAGCCGAAATCTGGTGCTCTATCCAGTTGAGCTACGGACGCAAGAAAAATTACTTGTTAAATATATTATTTTAGCCTGAGAATAAAAAGATAAGATTTAAGGGAATTTATTTTTAACTAAAACAATAGATTTTTTATTATAAATAACTTATGTTATATAAAACTATTCCGCTAAAAGTAAATGAGAATTCGCCGTGATGAATGAAGAATTGCAATATTGTGTATTAGCACTATTTTTTGATATTTCCTATAAATCTTTCTTGAACTCTTCACTCGATAACAGTAAATTATTAATAACATGAGTAAATAAACATTTATGTTGTAAAAAGAAAATCCAATTTAATATTTGTTGTAAAAAATAAACCAAAGCTTATTAGAAAAATTTTAATATAAAAACAAAAAGGCATTTTTTTTATTAGCATATTTTATGTAAAATATTAGTAGTGAAGTAATCTTCATTGAATGATAAAAACATTTACAAAAAAAATATTTTATTACTATAAAGTAAATTTTATTTGCTAAATTATAATGGTTTTTGATTTTGGACACTTTTTTTTAGAAAATAATTCAATACTTACTTTAAAATTTTATGTTTACTTAAGCTATATATGAATATAAAATGTAAATATTGCAATAATAGTTTGGAACATGTTTTTATTGATCTTGGCAAACAACCTTTGTGCAATAATAATATTCCGTTTTCTTTAGTAAAAACGGAAGAAGAAAAATATCCGTTGCAAACATTTATTTGTGATAGTTGTTTTCTTGTTCAAGTAGGGCACAG
>JALSTL010000195.1 GCA_026983755.1 Melioribacteraceae bacterium
TATTTACTTTTAATCTTTTGGCAATGATGGATCCTACTAATTATACAACCAATGGAATTTTATCTCCGCTTAATCCTAATAATTACAGATTTATTGCATACATTGCATTGTTTGCCGGATTTGCAATTAAAATACCTATGTTTCCTTTTCATACTTGGTTACCGGATGCTCACGTTGAAGCTCCTACGCCTATTAGTGTTATTCTTGCCGGTGTACTAATTAAAATGGGAACTTACGGTATCTTAAGAATAAGCTATCCTATATTTCCCAAAATTACTTTAGACCTTGCATATTATATCGGGTTATTCGGTGTTATAAATATCATCTATGGCGGTCTTGTGGCATTAGCTCAAAAAGATTTCAAAAAATTAATTGCATATTCATCGGTTTCTCACATGGGGTATGTTTTACTTGGAATGGCTTCAATGTCCACCGTGGGAATGAATGGTGCAATATTTCAAATGTTTAATCACGGTACAATAACGGCAATGCTCTTTTTAATAGTTGGTGTAATTTATGATAGAGCACATACAAGAGAAATAAGTGTTTTTGGTGGTTTGGCAAATAAAATGCCTATTTATACCGGATTTGTAACAGTTGCATTTTTTGCTGCTATCGGATTGCCCAGTTTAAGCGGCTTTGTCTCCGAAGCTTTGGTATTCGTTGGTGCATTCGGTTCGGAAACAACAAGAGTTTTAACTATGTTCGGAACTCTTGGCATTCTTATCGGTGCCGCATATATGCTTTGGACATTACAAAGGATTTTCTTTGGTGAATTTAATAAAAAATGGGATGATGTTCTAACGGATTTGGATTTAAGAGAATACGCCATGCTTATTCCTCTTGCTATTATTGTTATTTTCTTAGGAATTTATCCTTCTGCAATGTTGAATATTCTTAATACATCCGTTAATACTTTGGTAAAATTTTTACATAGCGGCGCTGTTACAATTACAAAAATGAGTTTATAAAATTGAAAATAATTAATGCAACTTAAAGTTGTTAATTAAAAGTTTTAATAATAATACGATATGCTTGAAAATTTAATAACAAATGCTAACTTGATTATACCCGAAATTATTGTTTCGGTTACATTATTACTCATTGTATTGTTCGATTTGATTTTTCAAAAAGATAAAACGATAATTCCTTATATAAGTGCTACCGGATTTCTTTTAGCTCTTTTCTTTACAATACGTGAATTAAATGTAAATTCTTATGCTTTTGCAACTTCAGCAACGTCAAATCGTTACGGTTTAATAGCCATAGATTCTTTCGGTTCCTATTTTAAAATAATCGTTCTTATAACTTCCGTTTTGATAATTTTCTTTTCAAAAACATCATCCGAAATAAAAAGAATACAAGATAGAAGCGGTGAATTTTACACTCTAATTACTGGAATGGTTTTGGGAATGCTTTTTATGGTTTCGGCGGCAGATTTGATTATGATTTATCTTTCCATTGAATTACTCTCTTTATCTTCTTACGTTTTGGCCGGATTTACAAAATTAAAAACCAGAAACAGCGAAGCTTCTTTAAAATATTTAATTTACGGAGCGGTTTCTTCGGGATTAATGTTATTCGGTATTTCCTTATTATACGGAATGTCAGGTAATACCGGTTTGATTTTTATTAATACTTTTTTAAGAAATAGTAGTGTAAATATTCTAACCTACTCATTTTCATTGATACTAATTTTTGTAGGTATCGGATTTAAACTATCCGCAGTTCCTTTTCATTTTTGGACACCGGACGTTTACGAAGGAGCCCCTATTTCCATTACCGCTTTTCTTTCCGTTGCAAGTAAAGCGGCTGGTTTTGCCGTTTTAATCCGATTACTGAAAACTACTTTTATATTGGATATATCCGATACGGGTGCTTGGAATTTAATTAACTTTTTTGATTGGCGTACATTTTTAATTGTTATTTCAATTTTAACAATGACACTTGGTAATTTTGTAGCTCTTTGGCAAAACAATTTAAAACGTATGCTCGCCTATTCCAGCATTGCACATGCCGGTTATATGTTGCTTGCGGTTGCCACATTATCCAATCAAGGTATTCTTGCTACAATGATTCACTTTTTAGTTTATATGCTGATGAATATAGGTGCTTTTTATATAGTAATGTTAATTGCAAATAAAACCGGCTCTGAAGATATTAACGATTATAATCGTTTGGGTTATGCTTCGCCGTTTTTAGGAGTTGCCTTATCCATCTTTTTGATTTCACTTACCGGATTACCACCTTTGGCAGGATTTATTTCAAAACTATATATTTTCTTGGCTGTTATTGATGCAAAACTTATTACCGTTGCCGTAATTGCGGTAATTAACAGTGTTGTTTCTTTGTATTATTATATACGTGTTTTAAAACACATGTTTTTAAGCAAAGCAAAAACCGAACCGGAACATTTGAAATTAAGCTTAAACGAAATTATTTTTATTTTGATTCTTTTAATACCTACATTATTATTCGGTTTATACTTTACCCCAATGGTTGAATTTGCCAAAAGCAGTCTTTCCATATTAGGATATTAACAATCAACTTTTTATTTAATAAATTTATAATTAATTCATATAGAAAATCGGAAATGTATCATTAATAATGCTTTTAATTTAAATAGTATAATTTTAATGTTTATAAACTTAAAAATATAATGAATTACTAATAAGGGTAAGATTACGGGAATACTTTTTATCAAAAATTATTTTATTTGATTTTAGATGTTTGGTTTCCGAATTATACTTTTCTATAAAATTTTGTATATAGGTAATACTGTTATTTCGTTTGTTAAATTCTTTTAATTGTTTACTAATTTCAACAGCATTTTTTTTATAAGATTCATCATTTAATATTTTTCTAAACTTCGCAACAAATTCAGCTTTATCAACGGTTTTGGTTTTCAAAAACTTTCTTTTTACAGGTAAAACAAATTCACCCGTTCCTAATTTTGCAATTCTTCTGGCATTACTTTCCCTTTCGGAAAAAGTGGGAACTATCAAAGAAGGTGTGCCCGTTAACAATGCGGTTTGGCAAGAACCGTAACCACCATGATGAATCATTATATCGGATTTTTTAGCCATAAGCAAACCGTCCACAAAATCAAAATAAAAAATATTGTGAGGCAGAGGCAAATACTTTTTGGGAATAGAATGAAATCCGGTAGTTAATACAATATTTATATTTTCCTTCGATAAAGTTCCAATACAAATATCCAATAAAATTTCAGAATCAAAATCAGTTTTAATTCCTGCATAACGAGGATTACCGGAATAAAGCCAAACAATAGGTTTTGCATCTCCCAAATTTTCAATTTCTTTCGGTAATTTTGCATTTTCTTTTTGATAAACCAAAAAACCGATATGCTTTAATTTTAAACTGTTTTCGTCTTCATTTTTTGCTGGCATTCCCAATGTTAAAGTTAAATCGCCAATTGTTAAGTCTTCCAATTTGGAAATTATGTTTAGATTGTAATACTGTAAAACGGAATTAACTTTTTGAACAACTTTTATGAATTTGGGAGGAGTTTTTTTCCACCACATAAATCCATTGGCATAAGGATGAACATCAAATTGATTTATGGTTATTAAAGGAATGTTAAGAGTTTTTGCAGCTATAACCGCATACGGATTCCAAAAATCAATTACAAACTCTGCATTACTTTTTTTAATCACTTTCATATAACTTTCGGATTTGTACAATATATAGTTCCTGTTATGCATTCCGTTTATCACAAAAAAATGCTCCATGTTAAAAACTTCGGCCGTAGGTTTTACAAATCCTATAGGTAAAGATTTAATAAGCATGGTAATATTTTGAAAAAATATTTTAAATAGTTTTTTATATTTTTTTTTCTTTAATAATTCCTTAATTCCACCTTCGGTTTTAATTTTAAAAAACAAATTATCCAATGGTGTTCTAATCGGAATATTCTGAAAATTTTCTTTCTTAACTAACTTTGAAGGAACTTTGCTACAAACGGTAAAGTAAACAGTATGACCGACGTTACGCAGAGCTTGTGCTACTGGAAGTGCACGGGTTATAAGACCCAAATCATTTGAAGGTAAAAGCGTAATTAAAATTCTACTCATTTTCCCATTTATTATATTAATATTAAAATTATAAATAACTTGACATTTTTCAAAACCATTTAAATTTTAACTTATTTTTTTAAATAAATACTTATGAAATAAATTTGATAGTAATATTTTAATTTTATATTTTTATATACGATAAAATTACTCGTATTTATATGTTAAAATTATCAAAATCCGTTGAGTACTCTTTATTGGCATTACTTTACATTTCCGAGCAGAATAATAATTCATTGCTCAGCAGTAAATTGATATCGGAAAAATTGGATATTCCCTATGAACTGCTTTCCAAACTATTACAAAAAATGGTTAAAAAGGAAATCATAAAATCCGAACAAGGAAAGTATGGCGGTTACAGGTTATTGATACCGTTAAAAAAATTAACTATTTCCGATATAATTACTGCAATTGACGAAAACATTCAAATTGCCGATTGTACTTTTCCGGAAGCAACAAAAAAAAATTGCAATAAAATTGATAGTTGTAAAATCAAAACCCCGTTTAATATTATACAGAATAAAATAATTGGTATATTTGAATCCGTAACTTTAGAACAATTATCAAAATGAATAAGAGAAAATATTATGAACTATTTACAACATTTAAAAGAAAATGAAAGGATATTTTTTAATTTTATGAAAAGAAACTATCCTCTTTACGAACAATCAAATTTGTTTTTACGGGATATGCAATATGCAATTATGTCTTATTTTGAATTGAAAGAAAAACCCCTTAAATATGAAATGGCAGAAGAAATTGCAAAAGAGTTTATTAAAAGTCTGGTTAAAAAAAACAAACTGCTGGAGTTAAACAATAAAACTTGGAAAGTTAATTTTATAATTGAAAGTAACAAACATAATAATACCGAAGTTGCTTAAGGAGAGCAAATGGATAAAAATACGGAGCAAACAACCGAACTAATATTAACGGAACGTGCAAAAATTTATATAAAAGAATTAATGGAAGAAAATAACATACCGATAAATGAATATTTTTTAAGAATTAATGTACGTAATTCCGGACGTTCCGGTTTCACGTATCAACTCGGTTTTGATAAAGAATTTGATAGCAGCGATACTATATTTGAATATGGTGAAATTAAAATATTAGTTGATGGTAAAAGTTTATTCTACCTAATTGGAACCGAACTGGATTATAAAAACGATTCTACCGGTAGAGGCTTTGTTTTCAATAATCCAAACGAAAATTCGGCACCATCTTGCGGATGCGGTGTTTAATTAAAACTTATTTTTTCATTCATATTTTTTACTTTCAATATAAACTTTTCTTTTCATGTTATTTACATGTTATAAACTTTAAATTTAATTTATGGAATGTTAATAAAAACATTTCTTTCCACTTAATAAAATAGGAGAATATTATAATGGATATATTTAAATTACCCGATTTGCCTTATGACTATAATGCATTGGAACCATACATTGACGCAAAAACAATGGAAATACATTATACAAAACATCAT
Source organism: Melioribacteraceae bacterium (assembly GCA_026983755.1). The sequence continues at coordinate 5,581 of JALSTL010000195.1, forward strand.
GGCGGTTATACTGCAAAATTAAATGCGGCAATTGAAGGAACGAATTTAAGCGAACATTCGATTGAACAAATATTACAAAATGTTTCTCAACATCCCATAGCAGTTAGAAACAACGGGGGCGGTTATTATAATCATTCGTTGTTTTGGAATATTTTAACACCTAATAGTAAAGGTAAACCTTCGGGTTTATTGGCTGATGCAATCAGTTCAAGTTTCGGTTCATTTGAGAATTTCAAAGATGAATTTTCCAATGCCGCCGCTACAAGATTTGGTTCCGGTTGGGCTTGGTTAATTGTGACTAACGGGACATTAAAAGTTTGTTCAACACCGAATCAAGATAATCCCCTTATGGATGTTGCCGATGTTAAAGGTGCTCCGATTCTGGGACTTGATGTTTGGGAGCACGCTTATTATCTTCATTACCAAAACAGAAGACCCGATTATATAAATGCCTTTTGGAATATTATAAATTGGGATGAAGTTGAAAAACGGTTTGAGAGTATTAAGTAATAATACAGAATTGTTTAAAAGTAAAAAGGTTTAAGTGTGCATGCTTAAACCTTTTGTTTTAATATAGTTATAAGTTTTATTTAATATTAACTATTGTGGACTTTTAATCTATTGATTGCTCTTTTAAGTGCCAATTCTGCGCGTAATGTATCTATGTTTTCTTGCTTTCTTTTTGATAATCTTTCTTCAGCTCTTTTTTTAGCGGCTTCTGCACGATTAACATCAATTTCATCTTTATTCTCGAATGTTTCCGCCAATATTGTAATTTTATTATTAAGAACCTCTACCGTGCCACCGCTTGTGGCAAAATACATTTTTTTATTGCTGTCGTCAACTATTTTAATAACACCAATATCCAATGAGCTCAATATGGGAGCATGGTTTTCCAAAATTTGAAAATTACCTTTTGTGCCCGGAACCGTAACCGAAATTACTTTCCCATTGAAAGCGGCTTTACTAGGTGTAATTACTTCCAATTCACTCATAATAAACCTATTGCATTTTTTTAGCTTTTTCTACAGCTTCATCAATTGTACCGACGTACATAAACGCCATTTCCGGAAGATCGTCGTGCTTCCCTTCAAGTATTTCTTTAAAGCTTCTAATAGTATCTTCCAGTTTAACATACTTACCGGGGAAACCTGTAAACTGCTCTGCTACGTGGAAAGGTTGACTTAAAAATCTTTGAATTCTTCTAGCCCTTCTCACAATTACTTTATCATCTTCTGAAAGTTCATCCATTCCAAGTATATTTATAATATCTTGCAAGTCCTTATAAGATTGTAAAATTTCTTTTACTTGGCTTGCTACATTATAATGTTCTTGTCCTAAAATTCCGGGTTCAAGAATTCTTGATGTAGAATCCAAAGGATCAACAGCAGGATAGATACCAAGTTCCGAAATTTGGCGACTTAATACCGTGGTAGCATCCAAATGTGCAAAAGCCGTTGCCGGAGCCGGATCTGTTAAATCGTCTGCAGGAACATAAATTGCTTGTACCGAAGTAATTGATCCTTTTTCCGTAGAAGTGATACGTTCTTGAAGTTCACCCATTTCCGAAGCTAGGTTAGGTTGATAAC
>JALSTL010000196.1 GCA_026983755.1 Melioribacteraceae bacterium
GAAATGAATGCTGATATTTCTATATCAAGTTCGTTTTTAAATCTATGCGGAAAGATCAGAGGATCAGGATAAATTTTGGAATAATCAAACTTTTGATAATGATATTCCAATTTTCTCTTAAGTGATTTATCCACAGCTTACTTCAGTAAAATCATTTTTTTCTGTTCCGAATAGTTCCCAACGGCGATTTTATAAATATATATACCGCTTGGCAAATTATTTGCATTGAAAGTAACTTCGTGAATACCCGGTGCTTTTTCTCCGTTTACCAATGTTGCTACTTCTCTTCCAAGCATATCATACACTTTTAATTGTACTTGTTGAGACGTTGTAAACATCGTCTTTACTTTATTGGGAATTGTATATTGTATTGTTGTTGTTGGATTAAAAGGATTGGGATAATTTTGCGACAATTCAAAATTATTTATTACTTTTCTTTTTTCTACTCCAACAACAAGATTCGAATCATTAATTAAAGCCGTCCAAACACTTAATACTTTGTTATTCATAGCCATCCAAACTGGCCTTATTATACCGTTAAATGCTGAAATATTAATATAATCGCCAAAGAAATAATTTTTATCGGGAACGAAAGATGATTTACTAATTTTAAAATTTTCAAAACTTGTTCCGCCGTCTTTTGATCTAGCCAAGTAAACTTCTGTTTCGATACCCGACGTATTTCTTCTGTCATAAAAAACTATATATAGATAACCGGTAACGGGGTCTATATCCATCCAAGATAAAAATTGGTGTCTTGAAGTATTATCATTGTTTACCTTTACAATATTTCCCCAAGTTTTTCCACCGTCGGTAGATTTTATTAAGAAAATATCCGTATTATCTTCTCCGTTTCTTTGGTCTGACCAATTTATATATATATTACCTTTATAAGGAGAATTGCTTATATCACATGCAGTAATAGGCATACCGTTACATCTGTTGATACCGGAGATATTAAAATTCCATCCGCCCGGTTGAGATGTTACAAAAACGTCGCTACCAAAAGTTTGTCCGCCATCGGTAGATTTGTCAAACATAATGCCTAAAGGTCCTGCCCAGCTAATATAAACTTCTCCATTAGGTCCAATTGCGGGAACTGCTCCTTCAACAGTATTTCCGTCATCAACGGAATTACCACCGTGATCACTTATCCGGATTGGTGAAGACCATGAAATCCCGTCTGTAGAATATGAAAATAATATTCTGGAACTATCATTTTGGTCATACGAACCGTAGTTATCAAATTCTGTCCAAGCAACATAAATATTATTTTTATAAGGTGAGTTAGTATAGTCAACACCAAGCCATTCTTTATCTTGAGCAAAAGGTTCCGGTTTAAAACCAATGCCTGCTCCATCATTCCAATTTGCTCCGTTATCAACGGATTTTTGTACAACAATTCTATCAATCCAATGCCCTGTTGCAGGATTTGATAAATGACCGTAAAATAAATTTCCATTTAAATCGTAAATTACACATGGATCTCCCCAAACACCAAGTGAAGAAGAAATTATATTTTCTTTCCACGTTTTACCGCTATCCGAACTTGAGTAAAAATAATTGATATTAGCACCAGCTGCCATTTTTGCAGGTTCTATAGGATTGATTGCAATTGTAACTTCATTCGGTTCTTTACTTTCCGGATTATTAATTTGAACATTACGATACTGTGCAAAAATACTGAAAGCATAAAAGAATATTAAAAATAGTAATTTATTCATTTTTTCACTCCGGTATCAAATTACCAAACTACTTTGTTTATTAATTGTATCATATCTTCAATTGCTTTTTCCAAACCTACAAAAACAGCTCTGGCTATAACAGCTTGTCCAATGCTTACTTCGTCAATATTTTTCATAGCAATAAATTCTTTAATATTATTATAATTCAATCCATGACCGGCATTAACACCAAGTCCTAATTTTTTAGCATGTTTTGCGGCTATTCTGATATTTTCCAATTCATCAAACATATCCTCTTCGGTTTTGGCATTTGCAAAAACACCGGTATGTATTTCAATCATATCTGTGTTAAGTTCAGCCGAAATATCAATTTGATTTATGTCCGGTTCAATAAATAAAGAAACGGAAATATTTTCATTGTGTAATTGTTCTATTGTATTTCTAATAAGTTCAGTATTATCAATCACGTTCAAACCTCCTTCCGTAGTAAGTTCCTCACGTTTTTCGGGAACCAACGTTACAAGATCCGGTTGAACGTCGCAAGCAAAATCAATTATTTCTTGAACGGCGGCCATTTCCAAATCCAATTTGGTTTTTATTTGCTCACGTAATAAACGTACATCTCTTTCATTTATGTGTCTTCTGTCTTCTCTTAAATGGACTACTATACCGTCAACGCCAAACTGCTCGGCCATTAAAGCAAATGTAACAGGGTCGGGTATTTCTTCGGCTCTTGCATTTCTAAGAACCGCAACATGATCCACATTTAATGAAAATTTCATAATCATTCCAAAATAATTTTTACTTATTTTACTTTTGTATAAGTAAAATTAAACAAATTTTTTATAAAGTTTTAGTTATTACATAATAGTAAAAATTTATTAAGCTAAAATTCCAATAATTTTATTCTGCACTTATTGTTTTACGGATAAAAAGTTAGCACGATAACAAACTAATAAATAATATTTGATGTATTAAATCATTATTGTTATCTTTAGTTTTATAAATGTAAAGTTACCTCTAATATTCTTCCGGTAATAATTTAACTTTCATGTTCTTTATGAAAAATTAGTATAGTATAATTTCCATTTGTAGAAACCGTTGAATTTTATTTTGTTCAATTTGTAATAACATAAATTTCCTTTTCTGAAAAATAATAACGTAAATAAAAGGAGAATTAAAAATGGGAATTATAAAAAAAATATTCGGAGCACGTTCGAAGTACGATAAAACTCTTCCCTATTCTTACATGGCTAAACATTTTATTGTTAATGGGAACGAAGATATTTGCAATTATTATTATTCGGATACAATTTGCAGTTTGTTGGAATATCTTACAGAGCATAATATTGCACCTTCCGAAACCGAATTGTTCGGGCTTTACACCAAACACGAAATTAAATTGGATAAAAATATTTGTTCCGAAAATGACAAATGGATTCTTAAACCTTTTTTATGTAAAATTTTGGAAGAACATTATGATAAAACAAAAGACGAATTATACAAAGGTCATGTTGCAGGTGGAGATTGTTCTTTTGAAGATAGGAACGAAAATATTTTGTAATAATCAGGATTAAAATCTTAATTTCGGATATTGGCAATAAATTATGCCTAACATTAAAAATATATTTGAATTGATAGTGTAATTATTGTCTTAAACCGAATTAAAGCGATTTTTTTTAGTTATTGCAAATATCATTTTTGTATTTTTCAATTAAACAAATAAGATATTTTTATGCAAGTAACTAAAAAGCGTGTTGTATTATTCGGAGCCGGAGCCTCAAATTTAATTGCCGCATATTTTTTAGCGGATTATTTTAATATAATTATATTTGAAAAAGAGAAATCAATTGGTAGGAAGTTTTTAATTGCCGGTAAAGGAGGACTTAATTTAACCAACAATCTTCCGATTAATAAATTTCTGAAAAATTACACTCCGAAATATTTTTTAGACGATGCGGTCAAATCTTTTAACGCAAATGCATTAAGACAGTGGTTGTTAAATTTAAATATCCCTACCTTTATAGGAAGCAGCGGAAAAATTTTCCCCAAAAAAGAAATAAATCCGGCATTAGTTTTGAATACCATAAAAAAAAACTTACTGAAAATGAATGTAAAAATTATAACTAAATGTGAGTTTCTAAAATTTACCGATAATCATAAGCCGATAATAAATTGCAAAGGTAAAAAAATAATACCGAAAGCAGATTATTTTATTTTCGGATTAGGCGGAGCATCTTGGCCGCAAACCGGGTCGAACGGAGCATGGAAAGTTGCTTTTGAAAAAATAGGGATAAAAACAGCAAATTTTCAAGCATCAAACTGTGGAATAAATATAAATTGGTCTTCGCATATAAAGAAATATCATGTAGGTAAACCACTCAAAAACATAAAAATATCGTTCGGGAGAAAAAATTTCTTAGGTGAAGCTGTTATCACAAATTATGGTTTGGAAGGCGGTTTGATTTACAAGTTAATTCCTTATATTAGAAAATCTTTTGATAAAAATAAAAAGACGGTTATAAAGTTGGATTTTAAACCTTATAATGAGAAATTTCAGTTAATTAAAAAAATCAGTCCTTCAAAATATACTTCAAAAGATTATATGAAGATATTGAATATAAATAAGTTACACCTATCACTTATAAAAGAATACAGCACAAAAGAAGAATATCTCGATAAAAAAACGTTTATAGAAAAACTTAAAGGATTATTGTTAAAGGTTGAATCGTTGAGGCCGCTTGAAGAAGCAATTTCAACAATTGGCGGAATAGAAACAACCGAACTTAATCCAGATTTTTCATTAAAAAAGAATCCCGCAATATTTACAATTGGCGAAATGGTAAATTGGGATGCTCCGACCGGCGGATTTTTATTACAAGCATGTTTTTCAATGGGTTTTTATGCTGCACAAAGTATTATTAAACAAAATATTATTCGGTAATAATAACATTAAGAAATCCTTTAATTGTTTGCCAAGCATTTATCTTACTTTTATTTTCGTTATAAAGCGTAGGAATATCTATATATCCGATTTTGTAATTGTTATTTAATATTTTTACAATCATTTCGCTTTCGGCTTCAAATCCGTTTCTATCGGGCATAATATTTTGAAGAATTGAAGTTCTAAAAGCTCTGTATCCGGATTGACTATCAAGAATTTGTTCACCTGTTTTCCAACTAAGCAATTTACTGGTTAAATAGTTGCTGATTTTTCTCTGAATAGGCATTGATTTTGTATTATTAAGTCTGTTTCCTATAACAACATCGTAATAATGTATTTGCTCAACAAAAGAAGGAATTAATTCGGGAAGATGCTGCATATCGGCATCCAAGGTAATTGTTATATGAGTATTTAATTTTATACTGTGTAAAAATCCGGATCTAAGTGCCCTGCCCTTTCCCAAATTTTTTTTATGATTAAGTAAAATTATATTATCTTTTTGGGGAATTTGATAAACGGAGTTATCTGTTGAACCGTCGTTAACCGCAATAATACAATCAACAAATTTGATAACTTTATGAAATAATATTTTAAGATTTTCTTCTTCGTTGAAAAAAGGAATAACGGCACATATTTTATTTATGTTTTCTAAATGATTCAATTAAGTTTTTAAATCCCCGTTCTTTGGAAACTTTCATACTGCGAGTTAAATGTTTACGTAAATTCTCTTTGGAAAGTCCGCTTATTAATTGTCCGTTTTCCGCAATGGAAATTCCACCTGTTTCTTCCGAAACAATAATACTGATAACATCGGCCTCTTCGGTAATACCAATTCCCGCACGATGCCTCATACCAAGATCTTTTCCGTCTATAGAAGTAAGCTCGGTTAAAGGAAGAGTACATCTTGCGGCTTCTATACTATTGTTGTTAATTATTACGGCACCGTCGTGTAAAGGACTTCTGGGAAAGAAAATGGACCGTAATAAATTTTTATTTAATTTGGCATTTAAAACTTCACCGCTTTCAACTACACTTTTTAATCCTGTAGATTTTAAATAAACCATTAAAGCACCATGTTGATGTTGAGCCATTTCAAAAGCGGCTTCCGAAATAATATCCGCTACGGTTTTGTCGTCGCTTTTAACAAAGAAATTAAATAGAGGACTTTTACCTAAAATTACAAGTAATCTTCTTATTTCGGGCTGGAATAATACTATGAAAGCAATAACCCAAATATCGGTAATTAATTTTAATAACCAACCTAAAGCACGTAGGTTAATTGCTTGTGCAACAAAGGAAAGTACAAGCACAATTACCAAACCAATAAATATTTGTGCGGCTATTGTTCCTTTAATTATCCTATACAACTTGTAAAGAATAAAAGAAACAAGCGCTATATCTATTAAATCTAAAAACGTAAAAGGTAAAAAACCTATTTTAAATAGTTCAAACATTAACTAATTGTTTGGGATTATTTATAAATGATAGTAATTTAACAATTTCTTTTGTGTTTTTAACATTATGAGTTCTAATTATTTTTACTCCGTTTTGAATTGCAAACATTTCCGCTATTGTTGTGGAATTTTCTCTGTTTTTTACATCCAAGTCAAGTGCTTTGCCCAAAAAGGATTTTCTGGACAGCCCAATCAAAATAGGATAACCTAATTTTGCAAAATATTTTATTTGTTTTAATAATTCATAATTTTCAAAAACTCGTTTACCAAACCCGATACCGGGATCTATAATAATTTTATTTATACCGTAAAACTTTGCCGTATCAATTCTTTTTTGTAAAAAATCTTTCACTTCGCTAACAACATTATCATATACGGCAACATTTTGCATTGTTTTGGGTTTTCCTTTAATGTGCATTAAAACTATAAAAGCATTGTATTTTTTTACCGTATCCAAAATTTTTTCATCAAAAGTTGCGGCACTTATATCGTTAATAATAACGGCACCGGCTTGTAATGATTTTTCTGCAATTTCAGCTTTGGTAGTATCTACAGATATAATAGTTCCCGGTCGTTGTTTTAATAACTTTTTTATAACCGGAATTACTCTTTTGCATTCTTCTTCTTTGCTTACGGGATCTGCTCCCGGTCTGGTTGATTCACCGCCAATATCAATAATATCCGCTCCGTTATCCAATAAGTTTATTGCATGTTCAACCGCACTATTGGTATTAAAATAATTTCCTCCGTCCGAAAACGAATCTGGCGTAACATTTACAATTCCCATTATCAGCGGGTAATCCGATTTTAATATCTTATCGAAATATTCAGTAACATTCAACTTATTTTTGGTAACAAATTTTTCCATTCATTATAGTCATTTGTACGTTAAATTTTTTATCTAAAACAACAAAATCCGCCGGTTTGCCGCTAGTTAAAATTCCTTTATTGCTACCAATAACTTTAGCAGGATTAACGGTTGCCATTCTTACGGCATCTTTTAATTTTACACCTGTAGTACGAACCAAATTTTTAATTGCTTTGTTAAGGGTAAGCGTACTTCCGGCAATGGTACCATCTTCCATTACTGCTTTATTCCCTTTCAATATTACTTTTTGGTCCGAAAATTGTGTCTCTTCTCCTTCATGCATTCCGCCAACTCTTATGGAATCGGTTATAAGAATAATCCCTTTTGGAGTTTTGGATTTTATTAGAAATTCCATTGTTGCCGGATGAACATGATAAGTATCTGCAATTAGTTCAATTTTTAATTCGTCTCTAAGCATTGCTGCAACGGCAACTCCCGGCTTTCTATGGTTAATGGGAGGCATGGCATTAAACATGTGGGTTACATGTGCGGCTCCTCTATCAATTGCCATATCAACTTGTTCGTATGTTGCTGTAGAATGACCAATAGAACAAACGACACCGCAATAAGAAGCTTCTCTAATTACATCAAGTGCTCCGTCTAATTCCGGTGCTATAGTCATAATTTTAATTTGCTTTTCGGAAGCTTCCCACAGTTCCCTAAATGATTCAACGGTTGGTTTCCATAAATAGTCTTCGTTCATTGCACCTTTTAGTTTGGAATTTAAATAAGGACCTTCCATGTGAATACCGACTATATTCGAATCCGGATTGTTTTTAATAAATTTAGCAACCCGTCTTAAATCTTCAAGTAATCTTTTTTTCGGTTTTGCATGAAGGCTAGCCAATAAAGAAGTGGAACCGTTTTTTAAAAAATAATTACTAATTTTTTTTATGCTTTTATCCGATTCGTCGGAAAATCCATAACCTCCGGCTCCTCCGTGCACCAATAAATCTATAAAACCGGGAGTAATATATTTTCCTTTAACATTTATTTTTTTTATTCTTGAAGATAATTTAATATTCTTGTTTTTTTCTATACGGTAAATTTTATTCCCTTTGGTTGTAATAATTCCATTTTTTACAATTTTAAAAGGTGTTATTATTTTGGCTCCTATAAATGCATAATCCATAATTTATTTGCCTCGTTAAAAAATTAAATTTTTCAATTCGGTTGTAGAAGCAGTGATATTTTTGGTTTTGAAAACAGCCGAACCGGCAACAAAAATATCGCAACCGGCATCGGAAGCTTTAACAATAGTTTCTTTATTTATCCCACCGTCAATTTCAATTTTATAACCGAAATTATTTTCCGTTCTTTTTTCGAATAACCATTCGACTTTATTCAGTGTGTAATTTAAAAAAGATTGACCTCCAAAACCCGGATTAACAGACATTACAAGAATTATATCTGCCAAATGCAACACGGGTAGTAAAAGTTCAACAGGAGTAGCCGGATTAATTACAACACCGGCTTTTATTCCGTATTCTTTAATTTGATTGAGCAATCGATCCAAATGTATAACCTCTTCGTAATGAACGGTAATAAAGTTTGCTCCAGCTTTAACAAAATCGGATATTCTTTTTTCCGGTGTTTTTATCATAAGATGAACATCTATTGGTAATTCCGTAATGCTATTTACAGCCGAAACAATTAAAGGACCGAATGTTATGTTAGGTACAAATTGTCCGTCCATAATATCGCAATGGATTATATCTGCACCGCCAATTTCTACAGCTCTTATTTGTTGTTCCAAATTTTTAAAATCCGCCGAAAGTATTGAAGGAGCTAATTGTTTCATATTTATTCGCTTTTGGTTATAAAAATATCTATCTCAGAACCTACATTAACTAATTTATTTTTGGTAGGAAACTGTGCAACTACCGTGTTGGGTAAAAGATTCGGCGATTTTTGGTAATTTATTTTTCCCACTGTCAATGAATTTGCACGTAATGTTTGTTTGGCTTCGGTGAAAGATTGTCCCAATAAATCCGGTACTCTGACCATTCCTATATTTGGACCAATACTAACATCAACATTTACCTTACTGCCTTTGGTAATTTCTTTTTCTTCTTTGGGATATTGTTTTATAACAATGTTTGTTTTATAATCCGATTTTACCTTTTTAATTTTATTAAGTTTAAGGCCCAGTCTTTTCAATGTAACTTTTACATCTCTTAATGTTTTGCCTTTTAGAAGGGGCATTAAAATTTTATAGTTACCGCCGCTAAAATAAAGATAAATTCTTCTGCCGGTTTTAACTATTTTACCTGCGGTCGGTTTCTGATACACAATATGATTTTTAGGAATTTTATCGCTGTACTTAGGTCCTTCAAGAATTACATTAAGTTTATGTTTTTCCACGTTCTTTTTGGCTTCGTCTTTTTGTAAGCCAACAACGTTTGGTACAACAACTTCTTCCTTTTTTACATACCAAGGCATAACTACTACATCCAATAAAAATGTAACAACAGCCAAAACGGTAATTATACCTGCAAGTAATAAAATTATTTTTTTAAGAATAGGATTCATTGCGTAAATATATTAAACAAGGTTTTTTTTAACAACTATAATAATTTTTTTAAAATATAATTGGATAATTTATTATTTTGCAATTTTAGTATAATTCAATTGTAATTAGGAGAGCGTTATACATAAATAATTTTTTTACTAAACTTATGGAGTAATTATGTTTAAAGACCATCCTAAAGGTTTGTACGTTTTGTTTTTTACGGAAATGTGGGAACGTTTCAGTTATTACGGCATGCGTGCAATTCTTACTCTTTATATGATCAATGCACTACTATTTGATAAAGCTTTTACATCATCAATATATGGTTATTACACCGGACTTGTTTATTTAACGCCACTGTTAGGTGGTTATGTAGCAGATAAATATTGGGGAAACAGAAGGTCTATAATTGTTGGCGGCGTAATGATGCTTATAGGTCAGTTAACATTATCTGCCAGCGGTTTTTACTATTCCGCTTCTGCAAATCAAACCGTAGTTTCTTCTTTTACTTTTAATATTCAACAAATTCTTTTTATTTTCGGTCTTTTCTTTTTAATACTTGGCAACGGATTTTTTAAGCCGAATATTTCCACAATGGTTGGTTCGCTTTACCCAGCCGAAGCAATAAATATACGTGATTCCGCATTTACTATTTTTTACATGGGTATTAATTTGGGAGCATTAATTGCACCGTTTATTGCCGGAGGATTAGGCGATACGGGAAATCCTGCGGATTTCAAATATGGTTTTCTTTCCGCAGCCGTTGGAATGGGAATCGGATTGTTGACTTTTTTAATCGGGAAAAATAAACATCTTGTTACACCCGCAGGAAAACCGGTAGGAATGGTACCTAAAAAGCAAACCAAAGAAGAAAAACTTGAAGCGGCAAACACTCCTTTAACCAAGATAGAAAAAGAAAGAATTGCCGTAATATTTATTTTAGCTTTTTTTGTAATTTTCTTTTGGGCGGCTTTTGAACAAGCAGGTGTTTCCTTAACATTTTTTGCAGAAGAACAAACTAACAGAGTTATCGGTTGGTTGGGTAATTATATAATTCCTGCCAGTTTTTTTCAAGCAATAAATCCAATTGCAATTATTATTTTTGCTCCTATATTCGCAACTATTTGGACAAAATTAGGAAATATAAACAAGGAACCGAATACTCCTATGAAAATGGCAATGGGTCTTTTTCTTTTAGCTGCTGGTTTTGCGGTTCTGGTTATGGGTTCCAGAATTGCAGATACAGGTGTTAAAGTTAGTCCTCTTTGGCTGGTTGGTGCTTATACTTTACATACGTTCGGAGAATTATCTTTATCGCCTATAGGTCTTTCTATGGTTACAAAACTTTCTCCGGTTAGGTTTTCATCAATTTTGATGGGCATTTGGTTCGGTTCAAATGCAGCTGCAAATTGGTTAGCCGGGCAGTTAAGCACTTTTTATCCCGAAGCAGGAAAAACTACTTCTCTTCTTGGCTATTCTATTAATAACTTATCGGATTTCTTTACAATTTTTGTTGCTATGGGATTACTTGCATCGATAATTTTGTTTCTATTAAATAAACTCTTATCAAAAATGATGCATGGAATTCATTAAAATAATATTTGAATGATGTTACACTAAAAATATATTTAGAGGTTAAATGTTAGTTATAATAAAAAAAGATTATGAAAAACTCAGTAAAGAAGCTGCCAAATTGGTTGCTGATAGACTAAAGAAAAAACCGAATTTAGTTTTAGGGTTGGCTACCGGCAGCACTCCGCTTGGTTTGTATAAAGAACTAAGTCGTATGCACAAATATGAAGGATTGGATTTTTCCAAAGTTACTACTTTTAATTTGGATGAATATGTAGGTCTTCCACCTTCTCACGACCAAAGTTATCATTATTTTATGCAACAAAATTTTTTCAAAAATGTAAACTTGGATCCGCGTTATATTCATGTTCCGCATGGAATGGCAAAAGACGTTGTGCAATTTTGTAAGTGGTACGAAGATAGAATAAAATCTTTTGGCGGAATAGATTTACAAATACTCGGTATAGGAACGAACGGTCATATTGCTTTTAACGAACCGGGTTCTTCACTAGGTTCAAGAACAAGAATAAAAACTTTAACACCCGGAACAAGAAAAGACAATAAAAGATTTTTTAAAAATTCCGAAGAAGTTCCGAAATATGCAATAACAATGGGTGTTGGAACAATTATGGACGCAAAAGAACTTTTGTTAGTTGCCAGCGGTAAAGTTAAAGCAAATGCTATTCATAAAGCAGTTGAAGGACCTATTACGGCAATGTGTCCGGCTTCAATAATACAAATGCATAAAGAAGCTTTTGTAATTGTTGATAAAGATGCCGCTTCCAAACTTAAAGGAACTTATGTAGATTCTTGGCAACCTATTATTATTAAGTAAATATAGGATTTAATTTGAAAAGCATAATCATTTTTGAAGATAAAAAATATCAACAACTTCAACCTTTAACTTTTTTTCGCCCGGCTTATCATTTACGATGCGGTATTCTTTCGTTACACAGAAAGATTAGACGAAACTATCCGGGTATAAGAGTGGAATTAAATACACGTGCATATCTCAGACCGGTAATAAAACAAAATTATCCGGATGAAATTGTCAGTCATATCAAATCCGATAATATTCTTTTTGTAAACGGTAGAATTCTTGTTGACGATGATTTTTACAAACTTGTTCCTTTAGAAGGACCGGATGAAATTTTTACTTCGGGTTCAACTTTTGTTGCGGCACGCTTAAGTGGTAATAATCTTAAAATTATAGGTGATTCATTAAAAGATGTTTTGGATATTTCAGATTTCCCAAAGCTCAAACAAAAAGAAATTAACGTAAAAGTTATTGAATATCCTTGGGATTTCATTCGTTATAATTCCGAAGAATTAGTAAAAGATTATTACAAAATTACGAATGATGCTAAACCAAATATAAAACAATTCCATGGAGTTCATTTTATCAATAAAAAAAATATTTTTATTTCCGAAGGTGTTTCCATTAAACCCGGGGCAGTTTTAGATGCCGAAGACGGTCCGATTTTTATAGGGAAAAATGTACAAATTTTTCACAATGCAATTATTCAAGGTCCTTCTTTTATAGGACAAAACTCATTGGTAAAAATGGGAGCAACAATTTATCATAATACCAGCATAGGAAAAGTTTGTAAAGTAGGCGGAGAAATTGAAGATACAATTATACACAGCTATTCCAACAAACAACATCACGGTTTTTTAGGAAATTCGTATCTCGGTTCTTGGGTAAACCTTGGAGCCGGAACAACTAACAGCGATTTAAAAAATAATTACGGCAACATTAAAGTTTTTATCAATAATAAACCGATTGACAGCGGCAGACAGTTTGTAGGTTTAACTATGGGAGATCACTCCAAAGCGGCAATTAACACATCTTTTAACACCGGCGCCGTTGTTGGTGTTTCTTCAAATGTTTTCGGCGGAAGTTTTCCACCTAAATATATGCCTTCTTTCAGCTGGGGCGGTTCCGATGCCATTACTACTTACGATATAGACAGAAGTATTGAAGTTGCCGAAAGAGTTATGGCAAGACGAAATGTACAAATGACGGATATAGACAAAGCTTTGTTCAGAAAGGTTTTCGAATTAACGGTTGACGAACGCCGTAAATTGGGTTTACCGAAATAAAATGTTTAAAAATTATTTTTATTTACTTCGCTTGGTAAACGAACTTAACTTTTTACTAAGCGGGAAAACCATTCATAGTATTTATTCGCAAGAAAAAAATATTTTATATTTCGATATTTCCGAAAAGGAAACTCCCTACAAGCATTTGATTATTTCCGCCAATCAAAATTTACCTTATATTTTGATAAAAGAAAAACATCATAAAGCAAAAAAAAATTTAATCGAGTTTTATAAAAATTATTTGCCCGAAAAAATTTTATCGGTTACAATTGCAAAAAACGATAGAATTATTAAGTTTGAAACTGCTCTTTTTTCTTTATATTTTATTTTGATGGGCAATAACACAAATGTTGTTCTACATGATAAAAACGGTAATTACTTCCCTTTCACAAAAACAAAACTAAGTTTTAACAAAATATTAAATGATAAAACTTTTTCTAACAATTTAAATTTTGAAATAAACGCAAACAATTTTAAAACCGTTGAAGAATTACAAAACGCTTATCCGCAAATTTCCAAAGATTTAATGGAAGAAATACTTTTAAGAGAGAAAAATAATTTAAATAAAAATTTAACGGATAGTTTTAAAAGCGTTGTAGATGATATTCTAATAAAAAATATTTGTATTCAATATATTCAAGCTATACAAAAAGTAAAATTCTTTCCAGTAACTTTTAATATTTTTCCTGCGAATAATTGTAAACAAAAATTTAATTCTTTTAATACCGCTTTGACGGAATATTTAAAAATATTTTATAAAATTAAAAAACAAAAAAGATTAAGTAATGAATTAAACAAATATTTTAAGACGCATTTAACAAAATTATCAAACAAATTAAACAATCTGAAAATACGCATTGAAAGAGGTTCAAAAGAAAATGATTACAAAACCTTTGCCAATTTGTTACAAATAAATAGACACGTAATTACCAAAGGATTAAATAAAGTTGAACTTAAAAATTATGAAACAAATAAAAATGTAATAATAAAATTGGAACCGGAACTTACAATTAATAAGAACATCGATAGATACTATGAAAAATCAAAAGATGAAAAGATTAACTATAATAAATCGAAAGAGTTGTTTAACTTTACGAAACAAAAATACGAATCTTTGCTTAAACTAAAAAAAGAATTTGAAACTGCCGAAGGCATTGATATTATTGAACAAATTCATAATAAGTTAATACATAAAAAAGAAAAAATAATAAAAATGGAAACCGGATATAAATTTAAATATCGACATTATCTTATTGATGATAAATACAATATATTTGTTGGTAAAGACAGTAAAAGCAACGATTATCTATCATTAAAATTTGCCAAACAAAACGACTACTGGTTTCATGCAAGAGGTTTGCCGGGCTCTCATGTTGTTTTACGCGTTGAAAACACAAAAGAAGGAATTCCCAAAAATATATTAAAAAAAACCGCTTCAATTGCTGCATTTTACAGCAAAGCAAAAACGGCGGGAACTGCGTCGGTTAATTACACATTGGCAAAATTTGTCCATAAAAAAAAAGGAATGGAACCCGGTAAAGTTTTACTTACTAAAGAAAATACACTTTTGGTTAAACCCGGTATTCCGGAAAATTGTATATTGGTTAACGAATAATATATTTAGTATAAAGAAAGTAAAAATGCAAAATATTAAACCTTTAACATTAAATAATAAAACAAGCATAAAAAAAATAATTTATATTTTGAGCGGCTCAATAATTTTAAGTCTATTTTATAATATTGTATCTGTTGACGGAATAGATTTTGTTAGAGAACCTCAAATTGTAAAACCGTTAAAAAGTATTGATATTATTGATGAATCGGACTCTACAAAAACACTTAAAGCCATTACATTGGTACAAGCGGTTAAAATATTTAACAATAAAAAAGCTTTGTTTATCGATGCAAGAGATCAATGGGATTTTGCAGAAAGCCATATTAAAGGTGCTGTAAATATTCCGGAATTTAGTTTTAAACCGGATAATAAAAAATTGGCCCAAATACCTAAAAGTAAAATTCTGATTGTTTATTGTTCCTCTAACGACTGTAATGTAAGTAAACGCCTTGCAAAACAATTATTGAAATTAGGTTATTTGAAATCTTATGTATATTTGGGAGGTTTTACCGAATGGAAAGAAGCCAAACTTCCAATAGAGAAAGAAAAATAAAATGAAAAGAGATATACTTATAAATTATACAATTGCAATTTTAAGAATTTACCTTGCTCTGTTTTTTATTCTAAGCGGAATTGTAAAAATCAATGACCTGCAAGGTTTTGCAGAATCAATAGAAAATTATAAAATTCTTCCTTTCTATTTAATTAACATTACGGCTATTGTTATACCTTGGATTGAAGTTGTTGCCGGTTCTTTATTATTACTTGGTATCAGCATTAAAGAAAGTTCAATAGTTATTTTATTTCTTTTGTTGATTTTTTCAACTGCTATTATTATTGCTATGGCAAAAGGATTAAACATAAATTGCGGTTGTCAAGGTGCAGTTTATGCTCAAAGAATAGGCATGGCAAAACTTTTTGAAAATATTGCGTTAATAATTATGGACTTGCTTTGCATTAAATATCCGAAACAAAAATTAACATTTTTGAACTCGTCTCGGTTATAAAAAACATGACAAAGACTTTTGATAAAATAAAACTTAAATATAATTTGCTTTTACATCCTGTAAAGAAAAGCAATGAAAAAATTTCACTCAATAACAATTCGAAACTACTCATTTTATGTTTTGATCAAATAGAATATACATTTGCATCAACATCATTAATTAAAATAATAAAAAAAGAAACCGGCTGTGAAATTGATGTGTTAACCACTCCGGGGAATGATTTGGTATTTAAAAATAATCCGAACGTTAATAATATTATTTTATTTTCCGAAAGTAAAAATTTTTTAAACAAGTTAAACGGTAATAAATATAATATTTTAATCAATACACAATTCGAAAACAATAAAATTATAGAAAATATAATTTTGCAATTGGATATTGAAAATAAAATTTCATTTAGAAAAAAAAACTCGGAATTTTATACACACGTTGTTAACAGAAAAAAACATTTACATATTTTGGATGAAATATTATTATTAACCAACCCTTTCGATTTTCCGTTTACAAAAAAAGAAATTAAAATAGATTATAATGGTGAAATTTCCGCAAGAAGTTTTGTTGTAGATTTCATCATAAAAAATAAAATAGATACCAACAAACCTTTGATTGGTATTAACATTTCTTCAGAGAACGACAATTTTTGGGGAATTGACAGATATAAAAAACTAATAAAATATTTAAGTAATTATGATGTTAACGTAATTATATTAAGACATCCTATAGATAAAGAAAAAGCCGAACAAGTTTACCGTAGCAATAGTATTATATTTAATAATAATCATTATAATGAATTTGCCGCAATTATTTTGGAGCTCGATTTTTTATTTACTCCGGATTCATCTGCGGTTCAAATCGCTTCAGGCAAAGAAATTCCAATGTTTATTTTATATCTCAATAAAGAAATGGCAAAACGCTGGTGCCCGTATAGTTCCGATTATGAATGCGTAATTGCCGATGCGGAAAATTATTTAAAACTTTCGTACGGTAATGTACTAAATTCTTTCATTCCCTTTTTTGAAAATTTTTATAACAAATTTTACGATAATAAATAAAATAATTTATAACTATGTTTCCCTTTATTATTAAAACGCCGGCTAAAATTAATTTGGGACTTAATATAGTTTCCAAGCGAAAGGACGGATTTCATAATATTGAAACTTTTTTTTATCCGCTGAATAATTTATACGATATGCTT
Organism: Melioribacteraceae bacterium; assembly: GCA_026983755.1. The sequence continues at coordinate 16,956 of JALSTL010000196.1, forward strand.
ACATTTACATTCTCCTCCGATTTTACTTTTACTTCGAATAACAAAAATTTGAACAACGAAAGAAATAATTTAATATTAAAAGCACATAAACTTTTGGAAAAAGTTACCCGGAAAAAGTTAAACGTAACAATTAAATTAGAAAAAAAAATTCCAATCGGAGCAGGACTTGGCGGTGGAAGTTCCGATGCCGCTTGTACTTTAACAAGTTTGAATAATTTATTTAAACTTAAATTATCGTTTAATCAATTATTAAGTATGGCTTTACAATTAGGTTCCGATGTCCCTTTCTTTCTTAAATCGGTTCCGGCCGTAGGAAAATCTCGCGGCGAAATTTTAGAATATTCAAATATAAAAATTACCAAACCAATTTTAATTGTAAATCCCGGTATTCATATATCAACCGAACATGCATTTCAAAATATTACATTTGAAAAAAATATTTTCAATTACAAATATTTTCTTAATAATGAAAAAATAAATTACATTTATCTAAAAGAAAATTTAACAAACGATTTTGAAAAATTTATATTTGCAAAATATCCGTCAATAAACAAAATAAAAACAACTATGTATAACTCCGGTGCTTTATTTTCCTTAATGAGCGGTACCGGATCAACCGTTTACGGAATATTCGAAACAAAAAAAGATGCCAACAATTGTAAAAATTTATTTCCCGATAATTATTTTAAAGTTATAGTTTAATATGAAATCCGAACCGATGAGCAAAACAAAAATAAAACAAAAAATTAATGCCGCATGGTTATCATTAATTGTTGGAATATTTTTATTTTTAATTAAAACCACTGCATTTTTTCTAACCGATTCGAAAGCTATCTTTTCAGATGCAATTGAATCGATTGTGCATATTGTTGCAATAATAATTTTTTTATACAGTATAATTTTAAGCTCAAAACCGGCAGATAAATCTCATTTATACGGACATGGAAATATTGAATATTTTTCCGCCGGCATAGAAGGATTTCTTATTGTTGTTGCTGCAATAACAATTTTTTATTTTTCCATAGTTGATTTGCTGGGAACACCACAACCGAAACAACTTAATTACGGAACTATATTAATTGCCTTTTCCGCTTTGGTAAATCTTTTCCTCGGTTTTTATTTGGTTAAAATCGGTAAACAAACAAATTCCATTGCACTTGTTGCAGACGGCAAGCACATTTTAACCGATGTTATTACCAGTTCCGGAATTGTTATAGGTTTAATTATTGTTTTGATTACAAAAATTAATTTTATAGATCCGATTATTGCAATGTTGGTTGCTATAAATATTTTATTTACCGGTTATAAGCTAATCAGATCTTCTATAGGAGGTTTGATGATGGAAACCGACCACAATTTACTTGACGAAATTACTACATTACTTATTAATCATCAAAAGGATTATATAATTGATATTCATCATCTTCGCTTTTGGCAATCCGCCGAAAAAGTATTTATAGATTTTCACATAACAGTTCCTTACTTTTTTAACATAAAGCAAGCACACAATATTGAAGACGAAATATCAAATGCTTTTTTTATTTCAATTCCTAATTCCGAAATAAGAATGCATTTTGATTATTGCGATTCAACACTATGTAAATATTGTAATTTTAGTAAATGTGATGTTCGTTCCGAAAAATTTACCGAACAAATTAAATGGGATAGCGATAAACTCCTTTCACATGAAATAAACTTGCCTTGATTTGAATTCAGTGTTAAAATATTTATTACATTTATTGCTACAATCAATTTATTCCCTTCTTTTAATGATAAGAATAATCCGTCGGTTATTAACTGTATAGATTTAATAATATAAATACAAAGGGTAAGGTCTTGTCTAAAAGATAATTTCAATAGTTATATAATTTTGGAATATAAAATTGTTTTACGGATATGTTATACAATTTAAAATTATTAAATCATTTTTGGTAATTAAAAATATTTATAACTATTTTTCTTTAACATGATTTTAAGCAACTATAATTTTTACATTTCTTTACGATTATTATTTACTTGATTGCACTAAATATATTCAACTATTTGGGAAATAAATTTTATTTTTTATGGAAAAGAATTTGAAGAGTACAATTTTTAATATACCAACATTTATAATAGTTTTAGTAATAATTTCATTTACAATATTACAAGCTCAAAATCAAGATATAACATTAAAAGGCAAAGTACTAAACGGACAAACTAACGAACCGCTTCCCTTTGCAAATATTTATCTTAAGGATACCAATATTGGAACATCTACGGATATTGACGGAAATTTTCATTTAACACTTCCTTATAGAAACGGACAACTTCTTATCAGTTTTTTAGGTTTCAAAACCGAAATTATAGAAGTAAAAAAATTAAATCCGCTAAAAAAAATAAACGTTTACCTTTATCCGCAAGATGTTTATTTGCAGCAAGTATCTGTTTATGCAAGTGTAAAAAACAAACAAGACGAAATAAAAGTTAGCGCCCTATCACTTCAAAGTGATAAAATAAAAAAAATTTCCACAGCCATGCCGGATGTTTTAAGAGCTTTACAATTTTTACCCGGAATTGCCGCTAACAACGAATATAGTGCGGAATTTAACGTTCGTGGCGGAAATAAAGATGAAAACCTTGTTTTGGTTAACGGTGCAGAAGTTTACGAACCTTTTCATATTAAAGAAGCTTCAAACGCCAGTGTGGGAATATTTAACGTAGATTTAATAAATAATGTAGATTTGATAACCGGAGGCTTCAGTGCCAGATACGGTGATAGATTGAGTTCCGTTGTAAATATTGAATATAGAAATGGCAACCGGAAAGAATATAAAGGTGCGGGAACAATTAGTTTAGCCTATGCCGACGGATATGTTGAAGGTCCGATTTCAAAAAAAAGTTCCTTTATCTTTGGAGTTAGAAAAACTTATCTGGAATATTTAATTGGTATGTTAAACTTCGATTATGAAGATATTGATAGAGCCAAACCCTCTTTTTATGATGCACAAGGTGTTTTATCATACGATTTTTCTCCCACAAACAAATTGAAATTTGAATTTATACATTCCGGCGATGATTTTAGATATAATCCTACATCAGCTAATTCTTTCTTAAACTATCAAGGCGATTTTAATGGTCAACAAGCTTTCTTTCGAGATAAAATAGAAACTTATCAAGATAATATCGGGAAATATAATAGTACACTACTCGATTTACAAAGTATTATTTTCCTATCTAAAAATGCATTTATAAAATCCAATTTATCTTATTACGACCAAAGAGATAACGAATACAGAATTTGGAAACGTAGCTCGTCGAAAGATATTTCTGCAGATCATATTTATTTTGATAGACGCTCTGGAACAAGAGAAAATAGAGCCGTTCTAAACATTAAAACTTTGGAAGCCAAAACAGCTTTGGATTATCAATTCAGTCCTTTTTATGAAACCAAATCCGGTATCAGCTTTAAAAATATTGTTTATCTGCAAAATTTTACAGACAATCACATAATTGATAATTTCAATAACATAAAACATTACCCGGATACAACATACTATTCCGACACAACAAAAGGAGTATCTTTTGCTAACGAGTTATTGAATGCTAAATCCTATAAACTATCCGGCTATTTGGAAAACATCTTCCAAATAAAAAATAACTTTTTAGTAAATGTTGGTGGTAGATTCGATTATTTTGATATAAATCGCAATTTGAATTTTAGTCCGAGAATCAGTATGGCATATTTTTCAAAATTCGGCTCTGTTATTCGTGCTGCATGGGGAGAATATTATCAATCGCCTATATACAGACAATTAGCTTATTCGGTAGCTTCCGATACCAATACACAAGCTCAACATGCTACACATTATATATTAGGTTTGGAACAAAATTTCAGTTTAAGCAATTCCAAACTAAGCGTGTTAAAAATTAAATTGGACTTGTATTATAAAAATTATAAAAATTTGATTTCATCTTATTTTGCTACATTCGATCGTTTAGCTTATTCAAGGCATAATGATTCCAAAGGTTATGCCAAAGGTTTCGACTTATATATTCTATTAAGTTTGCCTGATTTTTACACTTGGATAAGTTACGGTTTTTTAGATGCAAAAGAAAATAATTTAACTGATAACTTGATAGGATACTATCCGCGTTATACAGACCAGAAACATACGCTAACATGGGTTGCCGATTTAACATTAGGTAAAGGCTGGGGTGTAAATACTAGAATTGCTTACGGTTCCGGATTTCCATACACACCAAGAGAAAGTTATTTCGATGAAAAACGTGATCAATATGTTTGGAAAAAGAAACCTATAAATTCCGCTTACTTACCGGATTATAAAAGAGTAGATTTAAGAATTTCAAAATATTTTAAGTTCCAACATTTTGTACTTAAAACATTTATTGATATCAGCAACATAACCAACTTTCAAAATATACAAGGCTTTGAATATAAATTTGATAGCGTTGGTAAACCTATTATTAAAAAAGTATATCTTTGGCCTATTCTTCCTTCTTTTGGAATTCGTTTCCAATTCTAAAATGGTTTTACCTTAAAATCTCTTTTTAAACCAATTTTTTTCTCCTTTTGTTGATCTGTATCACAGACATTCATTATGCATTCAATTGTTTAGCATTTGCGAAAACTAATTTAGGAATGTAAAAATTTTTAAGATAACAACACAATTATTTAACATAAAGGAGAAAGTATATGAAAAATATTAAATTCAAATACTTATTCAGTCTAATTATTACATTAGGCTTATTCATAACGTCTTGTACAACTAAAACAACCGAGCCGGCTTCGGTTAATAAAATTGAATATCAACCGACTCAAAAAGAAAGTAATACACAGGCAGACCAATTGTTAAAAGAAACAATGCAAACCGTATCGGAAATGATTATCAAACAATCGTTTGTTAAAACGCCAGAAAATAAATTGGCAAAAACGGAAGATAAAACGGATTACTATTATTTTGCAGGCAAACATATTTGGAGAGGTAATATTTCCAGAGAGGTATTCGGACATCCGGAAGGATTCACAGCACAATATTTAGCTAAATTAGGTTTTATGGATAGTTCCGGTGCTCCGCAATTTTGGCCCGGCGGTTCTTTGAAAATGGAAGGTTCATTAAAGGCTCATGCATCTTTAGGTTTTGTTGATGGTAAACCTTACGGTGATGAATATTGGTATCGTTTTCAAGGTGCTGTTACTCCAACAACAGCTTTCCCTTCCTTGGTTAATTTTCAAGGTGAATACGAACGTCGTTGGGTTGGAATATATAACGGCGAAGATACGGAATTACATTATCTAATCAGATTAAATACTCAAAACTTAAAATATTTTTACAGATTTGCCAATAACGATTATTGGTTAGACGGTTTTGTTACGGTTTTAATGGGTAAATATAAAATAGTTTTCAGATTTAACAATGCAAGAAAAGCTTATGTTAAAGTTTATCAAAATGGAACCGTTGTTCAAACACGCATAATTCAATTACCTAATTTCTACGAAATGTTTAATGTTCCTTCATTAAACTCAGTTCAAGATATGGATTTTGGTTCTTTATTTGATTTTCCGTCACCAATATCCTTACCCCTTTAATATTTAGTTTGAATATAAGTATTTTTAATAAAAAGACTCCGCTAACAGGAGTCTTTTTTTTACCTTTCTTTTTTAAAAATAAGCTACTATAATATATTACTATATTTTTACGGCTAACAACATTTTAAGCAATTGTTTTTCTTTTTTAGATTTTTATTAATTTATTAAACAAATTATACAAATTTTGCTATATTAATGTAACGAATATTATTAATTAAGAATTTTTTTAAATTCTTAGGAGAAACAAAATGAAAAGAAAAAGAGCAATACATTTTAGCTTAATTGCAATAATTCTTCTTACTTTTGCTTTAATCGGTTGTAAAACATCCACCGAACCGAATACAACATTATCTCAATTTCAATATTATCCTTCCAAGCCGGAAGCTAAACAACAAACCGAGGAAATTATAAACGAAACATTGAAACAGACAGTTTCAACATTATTGGGTTATCATACAATAAATTCGAATAACGCACTTTCCAAAATAGGAAGTGACGACTATTATTACGTTAACGGTTGGCATGTTTGGAGAGGTCATATTACCAAATCTCCTTTTCAAATTAAAGATGCATACAGTGCCGAATATTTGGCAAAAGTGCAATTCAAAAACTCTTCAAAAAATATAGTAAAAACTCCTAATAACAATACAAAATATATTTATTGGTTTTTCAAAGCTCACGGAGCTTTGGGTTTTGTAAACGGAAAACCTTACGGCGACGAAGTTTGGTATGATGTTGAAGGTAATGCTACTCCGCTTAAAGCTAATCCTACTTTAATTAGTATGAAAGGAATTTATAACAGAAGATGGGTGGGAATTAAAGACGGTAAAGACGCCGAATACCTATACAAAGCCAATTTCGATTTTCATAATCTTAAATTTTTTTACAGCAATGCTAAAAACGATTATAAATTAAAAGGAAAAATTAAAGTAGATTTGGAACCGTTTATTTTGAAAATTACCTTTAACAATTCCAGAGTTGGTAAAACAGAAGTTTACAAGGATGGAAAATTGAAATACAGTTATAAGCATGAATATCCTAATTTTTACGCTATTTATAATATTCCGTCTTTAACCGATTGGGAATTGGGAAAAAATTTCGAATTTCCGGGACCTATCCCTTTATAGTTTGAATAATTTTGTTTTTATTTTGAGGACGCAAATATTTCCGTGTATGATAAATTTTTTAATAAATTTATTTCTATTTTTTTAATTATTTTATTTATTTCCTGTTCAGAGCAAATTACCGAACCTTACGGTTTGAAAAAATTTATTTTCACATTATCCAAACCGGAAGCTAAATTGCAAACAGAACATTTGGCAAATGAAACTATTGCCATTCTTTTGGAAACAATAAACAAACAAGCTTCGGTTAGCAGCAATGAATTAGAATTAATTAAAAAGAATGGAAGCTATCATAATTTCTTTTCCGATGGTTGGTATGTTTGGCAAGATAATATTTCGACCAATCCTTTCGGAGAACAAGATGCTTTTAAAGCTTCGTACATTAGTAAAATTTCTTTTAACAATTCAAACCCCAATTTAGCGGATACTACCAAAAGTTTTTTCTCGGTAAATAGTAAATACGGATTTGTTAATAATTCCATTTATGGCGATGAAGTAAACTTTGCTATGAAAACAGTTTTAATTTCTTCTTCTAAAAATGTTATACCAATAGAAATTTCCGCTAAGTATAAACGACATTGGATTGCCAATTATGATCAGACGAATTCGGATTTACACTTTATCGTTTCAATTTCCGCTAACAATTTGAAATATCGTTCGCACAACAACAAAAAATGGTTTGAGGGTTATTTAAGTATTTCTTATGAAAATTATACCTTTGATATTCAATTCGGACAAAATGCAAATACCAAAGTTTTCTTCTTTAAAAGAAATTCACTTATTGAAAGTTATTTTATTACTCTTAATTCATTAAAAATTATGGAAAGTTTATCAAAGAAAAATAAAAATATTTTCCCCGGATATTCTTCGGTAAATAGAAATTTCATAAATCTGCTTGGTAATTTTCCCAATAGAGATTCAACCTATTTTACATCTTTTTAAGTTTTATTCAATTTTAATAATTCCGTTTTTACCAATGAAAGTGTTATTTTAAGAACAAATATTTTTTCCAAACTTCGTCAACTCTACTAACGGAGTTTAAAATAAACATAATGTAATTAGGTTTATAAGGTTTATTTCTGAGGGGCAAATTTGCTTCTTCGGGTGTTCGGTTTCCTTTCTTGTTATTACAACTGATACAAGCTGCCGTTAAATTTGTCCAACTATCGTTCCCGCCTTTAGATTTGGGTATTATGTGGTCTATTGTCAAAGGCAAATCTCCCCTACCGCAATAGTTGCATTTATGTTTGTCTCGCCTTAAAATATTTTTGCGTGTTAAATTGATGTTTGAGAAAGGAACTTTAACATATTTTTTTAATCTGATAACACTTGGCCAAGGTAAAGCTTGGGAAACCGTTCTTAAAGTTAAAGTGGATTTTTGTTCTATCAATTCCGCTTTGTGTAAATAGATAAGTATAATTGCTTTTTTTGCGGTGCAAAGTGTTAGCGGTTCGTAGCTTTGATTTAATAATAAAACCTTAGCATTTAATACATGATTATTTAAGTAACTATTTTCGAAATCCGAATCTCCTGAAAAATTAACAAAATATTCAAATTACAAGAAGTTAAAGTTTAAATATAATTATTCTTTTTTAATGATTCCACCGGCCAAAACATAACCTTTTCGATTATAAATCACCAAAGATTGTCCTGGCGTTATTGCACGTTTTGGTTGAAAGAATTCCAAAATTAATTTTGAAGAATCTGCATATTTTATTTCTGCAAGCGAACCTTTATCCGAATAACGTATTTTAGCAATTACTTTTTCTCCAACATCTAATTTGTTAACGCTAATATAGTTTATATCTTTTGCAATTACCCGGTTTGCAAGCAAGTCTTCATTATCTCCAAGTTCAATTATGTTATTTTTTTTATCAATGTTTTTCACATAAACGGGCTTTCCGAGAGCAACGCCAAGACCTTTTCTTTGACCTATTGTGTAAAACGGAATGCCTTTATGAGTTCCAATTACTTTATTTTTATAAATTAGACTTCCCTTTTTAATGTTATTAATTTTTTCAGGAACACGTTCTCTTAAAAATCTTTCGTAATTATTATCGGCTACAAAGCAAATTTCCTGGCTATCGGGTTTATTAGCTGTTTTTATTCCCATTTCTTCGGCTATTTTTCTTATTTCCGTTTTTTCCAAATCGGCCAACGGAAATAATGTTCTGCTCAAACTTTTTTGCGTTAATCCCCATAGTGCATAAGTTTGATCCTTTTTCGAATCTTTTGCATTTTTTAAACAGTATCTTTTGGATGTTTTATTATATTCAACTTTTGCATAATGACCCGTTGCAATAAATTTGGCGTCTAAAGTATCTGCTTTGTGAATTAATTCTTCCCATTTAATTTTACGATTGCAAATTACACATGGATTTGGTGTATGCCCGGCAAAATATTCGTTTACAAAATCCTTAATAACCGTTTTTTCAAATTGTTCTGTAAAATCTACAGTGTAATGAGGGAAATCAAATTGATTTGCAATATTTTTTGCGTCGAAAACAGCATCTAAAGAGCAACAACCGGATTCGTGTTTGGGAGCACCGCCAACTTCCATGAAGCTCCATGTTTTCATTGTAACGCCTATAACATCGTAACCTTTTCTTTTTAACAATACTGCTGCAACGGAGGAATCTACTCCTCCACTCATTGCCACTATAACTCTATTATTGTTCAAGTTTTTATCTTTCTTTTTTTATATTATTCCTATTTTGTTTTCCTAAATTATTGATATATTTATTATAATGAAAATAATTGAGAAAACCAGTTAGTTATATATTTTAATTTTTATGATGCGGAGTTATTATTTACATAAATAATTGCAAAACAAGTTACATAGTGATTTGAATGACTCATTGTTATTTTAAGGGCTTTATCTTTACCTAAGAATTCCGCTAAGTTCCCTTTTAATTTAACATTCGGCATTCCGGATTTTTCGTTAAAAATTTCAATATCTTTCCATCGAAAACCTTTACTCCAACCGGTAGCCAAAGCTTTAGCTATTGCTTCTTTTGCCGCAAAACGTGCTGCTAAATGTTGGTATTTATTTTTTTTACTTAGTGAATATTGCAACTCAACTTCGGTAAATATTTTATTTAAAAATCTGTTACCGAATTTTTCAACACTTTCTTTAATTCTTTCAATTTCTATTATATCAATTCCTATTCCAAGAACCATTTTTTTTACAAATAATTTATAAATTTAAAATAAATCAACATCCGCTTTTACTTTTAATCCTTCTTTTTCCAATTGTTTGTTTACGGTTGTTACTAATTTTTTTATTTCGGAAAAAGATGTTTTTATATCTTCAACAAGTTTTTTATCGTAAATAATTTTCCCGATATTATTTTCTTTATTGGTTATTTCGTTATTCAGTTTGTTAAGTTTATTTATTAAATTGTTAGAAGATTGCAATGTTTTATTCAAGTTTTCTATTGTATTTTTAATTTCATCTTGATTCGAATCTATAAAGTTATTGGTTTTTTCGGTCAATTTTTTTGTATTTAATATAATTTCATTAAGCGCATGTTTATTTTGTATTATCACCTCGTTCAAATTTTGAGTTAAGCTATGAACCGATTTAATGGTTTCCGATGTGTTTTGAACGAAGATAGAATCTGAAAATAGTTTGTTAATTCCATTTAATGATACCTTAATTTCTTTAATAACATCAACCAAATCGTTTTGCACGGAACTTAACATAGCCATGGATGTTGCAACGTCTCCGGCAAATATTCCGGTTTGTATTTTACCATAGTCAATACCTTCGGAAGAATTTCCTGCGTTAATGGTTATTTTTTTCCCGCCCATTAAATCAAGCATCATTATATTGAAAGTAGCATCTTTTTTTAAATCAACTTTATCGTTAAATTTTATTTCCACTATTGCGTTATTGTTTTTTGTTGTAATGGAATTTACAATTCCTTTTCTAACTCCGTTAACGGTTACAATATCTCCGTTTTCCAAACCGGCAACTGTATTGAATTTTACTTTTAGTAATTTGCCATTATCATTTAAACTAAAGTTTTTTGCCCAACCGAATATAAAAAAGAATAAAATCAAAGCCGTAAAAATTGTAATACCTACTTTCATCTCGGTTCTTTTCATGTTACTCATTATTCAACTCTTTTAGTTTTAATAATTAAAATTATAAGTTTTATACTTTATCATCTAACTTATAAATTTTTAATGTAATATTATAATTTTTCAATTTCAACTTTATTAATTCTATTGTTTTCAATTTCTTTTACGGTAAATTTATAACCGTGTTCCTCAAAATTATATCCGACCGAAGGAATTGTGCCTGCATGTTCAAAAATGTATCCGCCTATTGTTTCAAAATCATCATGTTCGTCTTCGATATGTACACCCAGCAATTCTTCCAGTTCATCTTTATTAGTTTTACCAAGTACTATAAATTTATTATCGTTAATTTTAATTATTTCATCTTCCTCGCTATCATGTTCATCGTGTATTTCACCAACAATTTCTTCTAAAATATCTTCTAAAGTAATTACGCCCGAGGTACCGCCATATTCGTCAACAACAATACTAATATGCATTTTTTTTTCTTGGAATTCTTGCATTAGTTTACTAATTAATTTTGTTTCCGGAACGAAAGAAGCTTGACGCATAATGGAGTTAATGTGGAATTTTTTATTCCCTTTTTGCAAAAAAGGAAGAATATCTTTGGCATAAATTATTCCTGCAATGTTATCCAAATCTTCTTTGTAAACCGGTATTCTACTGTGTCCCGATTTATTTATAATATTTAACAAAGAATCGAAAGAAATATTTTCCGGAATTGCCGTCATATCAACCCGTGGTGTCATAACTTCTTTAACCGTTATGGTTTTGAAAGATACAAGTCCGTGAATAAGTTCATGTTCTTCTTCAATAATAGTTCCCTTTTCAATTACAATATCGGCAAGTTCGGTAATTTCTTCGGTGGAAAGAGCGGTTTTTGTTTTATCGAACTTAATTCTTTTTGCAATAAAATTAACGGAACCGGAAAGCACTTTCGATAAAGGACTTAATATTTTGTGAGTCCAATACAAAGGAAATGCTATAAGTTTTGAAAAACTTTTAGGATGTTTATTAGCCCAAACTTTAGGCGAAATTTCTGCAAATATAATTATGGAAACTGTTAGTAAAATAATTTGAATTAGCAGTACCATATTGGTTTGCCAATGATATGTTTCCGCTATTTTCAAAGCCAAAGTTACGGAAATAATGGAAGCCGCTACATTAAATATTGTATTTCCAATCAGTATTGTAACTAATAGTCGGCGTGGGTATTCCAAAAGAGCGGATATATATTTGCCAAGTAGTTTGGAATTGCTTTTAATTTCATCAAGATTTTTTTTATCCAAAGAAAAAAGAGCAACTTCCGAACCGGAAAAGATTGCAGAAAGTATTATTAGAATAATTAAAGCAATTATTCTAGAAAGCCAGCCAACGTCCAAGAAATATAGTTATCCTCAATTGTTAAACATAATTACGAACTAAAACGGCAGATCGTTATCTTCAGTAGAATCGGGTTCAATTGTTTCGGAAGTATCGATATTTTGTGCAGAAGTTGCCGAATATCGTGAATCTGCAGGGTCCAAAGGAATAATGCCAAATCTATCGGCAATAATTTCGGTTACATAAATCTTTTGACCTTCTTTGTTTTCATAATCCCTTTTTTTTAATCTGCCTTCAACGTAAAATTTTTTACCTTTTTTTAAAGCATTTTTCAAAAAATCCGTTACACCGAAAACAACGATGTTATGCCATGTAGTTTCGTTAACGTAATTGCCGTCTTTCCCTTTATAACTGTATGTGGTTGCAAGAGAAAAAGTTGTTACTTCGGTATTGCTTGGTGTTATTCTATGCTCTGCATCTTGCCCTAAATTTCCTATTAACATAACTTTATTCAATGAAAATGCCATAACTTCTCCCAATAAAAAATTAAATTTAATTATATTCTGTAATTATAAAACAATCTTTAAATTTAAAATTTTGTTTTAAATTATCTCTAACACTTTCTGCTTCTTCTCTGGTAGTGTATGGTGAACTACGAACAATATATAATCCTTTTGAATTGTTGTAAATCACACTAATATTAAATGGAACTTCCGATTCTATTGCGGAAGAAAAATTTTCTGCACGGGTTAATGAAGAAAAAGCACCAAGTTGGACATAAAAAATTTGTGTTTGCTCATTCCCGTAATCTGTTTGCACATAGGAAGTTTCATTTTCTACCGGTTGTGTCTCTGTTGTAACAACGTTTTCTGTAACTGTAGCAGTTGTCTCTGTTTCGGTTTTCGATTCTATATTATTAGTAGTATTATCAGCTTCATTTACTTGGTTTTGTGTAAGTGCATTATCTATTTCTTTATTAATTGTTTTTATTTCAGTCGAATCTACATCATCATTATTGTTGTTATCATCAAAAACGTAAACTTCTTCGGACTGATTGCTTTGTGCTGTATCGTCAACTTCTTCGTATGCTTTTGTTTGCTTAAATATCGAACAAGCTGAGAATAATAATGCTATACTTAAAAATATAATTGTTTTTTTCATAATCGTTTTTTATTTATTTAACTTAATTGGCTGACTATGTAAAAATAGTCAGCCTTAATTTAATTGTCAATTAATAAAATAAGTTAGTTAAAGCTCCCGGTTGTAAGTTGGGAATTCCATATTTATCAAAAATAACTTTTTTTGCCAAACTTAAACTTCCGGGTACTGTTGAAACATTTATTTTGGGAATTTCGGCGTTATAAGTTTTATTAATTGTTTCAATAAATAGGTTAGCAATTATTGCATAACCTTGGCTTGTCGGATGAATTCCATCCAAACTGAACAAACCGCCTTCAACGTATTTTGATGTAAATGTCATTCCGTTGGAATGAAATCCGTTTGATGCAATATTATTTAGAAAAGCATTAACGTCAACCAAAACAAATCCCTTGGCACTAACCAATGAAGAAATTGTAGCATTATATGCTGCGGTTGTATTTGTTATATTGGAAATTTCACCAACGTCTAAAATAAATTTATTCGGCCACGGATTTTCGGGTGTTAAACCGAATGGGAAAGCAGTATTTACGTTAGGAGGTACGGGTATTCCGAATAACGAATAAAATGCACCGGTTTTATCACCAATTAGTTTTGCAGCGGCAGAAGCATCCAAAGTAAGTAAAACTTTACCTGTTAAAAGTTGTTCGGGTGTTGCAATACCTATATAAGGTTCGTTGGTTGTTTGATAAACAAGTCCTTTAACGGCGGAATTTTGCGATTGAATATTTTTTAACGCTGCACCTACGGCAGGACCCACTGTAGTAAAGAACGGTATGGAAGTAACGCTTGGAATATTTGCAACTATAACTTTGGTTCCGAATTGATTTTTCAAGGTTTCCAAACTATCCATTACTTGCTTATATAAAAATGCGAATGTTTGCACCGGTGTAAACGGTAAAGTTCCGCCACGAGTAGCATAAAGTAAAATATCATTATTACCCAGCCAAAAAGTAAGCATGGTTGGTTTTTGCATTTTAGCTTGTTGAAACTGAGTTCCCAAACCACGCAATACAACATTAAAAAGCGGGTTGGGCGAACCGAATTGTGCGGTAAAACAAGAAAGCGAATCTTTAGCATTCAAAGCATCATAAAGGAAAGCCCAGCTTACACCTAAGTTGTTATAAGGTGCTTGATAACTTAAGTTTGTAGGCACTCCTCTGTTGGGATTAGCGCTGATAGAAAAAGGAGAAATTGATTTTATTTCCAATCTACCTCCGCTACCCGGATCTGATATAATACTTTGTTCATATTCGGTTCCAACTTGATTGGCAATTTGCTTACCGAAAGAATATTTTTGTGCGGTTTCA
>JALSTL010000197.1 GCA_026983755.1 Melioribacteraceae bacterium
CAGATTCTTTTGCAATGAGAACTTACAAAAGATTATTTGATTCCGACTATAAAAATTGAAAACATGATGATTCTCTTCCTTTTTAATTTTAACCCGTTCTTTCTTCATTTTCTAATTTTACAATTGACCCTTTGATTTTTCACAGCTAAAATTTTTACACTCAATTAAAAATGCAATAGTTTATAATTGCAAATTAATTTTAACCTTCATTTTTCTTAAGGAAATAGTACTGTTTTAAATATAGTATAGTAAACACCGGCAAAACTATAAATAACGTAATTTTGAAAAAAAACTAAACAAAAAAAATGATTATACGATAATCATAAAGGGAAGGATTGTTAATAAATAATCGCAAACCTTAGTTAAAGAGAAAACTATGAAAAAGAAACTAAAACTCAAATTTTTTAATTCGCTAAAATTCAAACTACCATTTGCAATAATAACCGGCTCATTTTTTATTATATTATCGATGCTTTACATGTCAAACCAAAAAGCCAAAGCAGACATTAAAAAAAATGTACTATCAAGTTTTAATATTTTTGAAAAAATGTACAACGACGAGTTAGAAGTAAAAGAAAAAAACTTAAAAATGTCAATGACCATTTTGCTAAACAACAAAAACATTAAACAACTGTTTGCAGAAAATAAACGCGACGAATTACTAAAAGAACTCTTACCTTTATATAGAAATAAACTTAAACCGGAATACGGTATCAAACAATTTCAATTTCACAAACCACCGGCTATTTCATTTTTAAGATTACACAAACCGCAAAAATATGGTGATGATCTCTCCTCATTCAGGCAAACGGTTATAGACGCAAATAATATAAAAGGAATTGTTTCGGGTTTGGAAGTTGGACGAGGCGGACCGGGATTAAGGATTGTTTATCCGATAAAAAATAACGGAGAACATATTGGCACCGTAGAATTTGGAGCCGGTATAGGAAATATCTTAGAAAATCTAAGTAAATCATTGGGTATTGATTATGCAATAGGAATAAATGAAAAAGTATTTAATAAAGCAAAACGTTTTGCTAACAGTAAAAACGATATAATAAAGGAAAATAAAATTTTCTATAAATACTCAAGCGACAGTATTAAATCTTACATTGAAAGAACCAAATTAAACAATGTTCTTCATCGTTTTGAATTAGATAATAAAACGATTGCAAGCATATCTTTTCCAATTAAAGACTACTCCGGTAAAGAGATTGGAAATATTTTACTCTTTCACAATATTTCACCCACAATTACAGAAATTAATTCGGAAAACCAAAAAAGATCATGGGTAATTGTAATAATATCTTTACTTGTTATAATAGGCTTTACTTTTTTAACTCATACCAAAATAGTAAGTCCGTTGAATAGAATGGCAATAGCCGCAAAAGAATTTTCCGAAGGTAAAAAAAATATTTCGTGCGGGAAACAAAATAAAGATGAGATAGGTTTGCTTAGTAAAGCATTTATGGAAATGATTGCCAAATTAAATTTTACATTGGAAGAAAATTCTAAGAAAACCAAAGAAGCCGAAAAAGCACGCATAGAAACAATTAAAAATAAAGAGTTCTTAGACAAAGAATATGAATATCTCGAAAGAAGTACTCATGTACTGTTAGAAGCAATGGATAAACTTTCCGAAGGAGATTTAACCGTTAGCGTAAAATCCGAAAGAGACACCGGCGAAATTTACGAATTGTTTAACGGATTTAATAAAACCGTAAACAATGTTAAAAATTTAATAAACCAATTAACAGATTCTATTAGTGCTACTGCAAGTGCCAGTATGCAAATATCATCAAGCGTAGAAGAATTAGCTATCGGTTCGCAAGAACAAAGTTCGCAAACTAACGATGTTACCAGAGCGGTAGAAGAAATGGCGGAAACAGTAATTGAAACAACAAAAAATGTTACAATTGCTGCTGATTCTGCCAAAGAAGCCGGTTTAACTGCAGAAGAGGGTGGAAAAATTATTCAAAATACCATTAATGGAATTGAAAATATTTCGGCTGTTGTTAGCGACGCTGCCGAAGCTGTTGAAGCTTTAGGCTCCAATAGCGAAAGAATTGGCGAAATTGTTAGTGTTATAGATGAGATAGCCGGACAAACAAATCTTCTGGCATTAAATGCCTCTATAGAAGCGGCAAGAGCCGGAGAACACGGAAGAGGTTTTGCCGTAGTTGCAGATGAGGTTGGTAAACTTGCCGAAAGAACAATTAATGCAACCAAAGAAATATCCGATACAATCAACGAAATTCAAATAGTAACTCAAAAAGCAGTTGAATCTATTAGGAAAGGACGAGAAGAAGCGGGAAAAGGAAAAGAATATGCCTCAACTGCTAATAATTCTCTTTTAAACATAATTGAAAAAACCGATTTAGTAGTTGAACAAATAAATCAAATTGCAACAACAAGTGAAGAACAATCCACAACAGCAGAGCAAATTAGCAGAAATATTGATATTATAAATTCTGTGGCGCAAGAAGCAACAAACGGAATTCAACAAATTGTAGGAGTTACAGCAAACCTTAACGAATTGACTAACAATTTACAGGAACTTGCTTCTCATTTTAAGCTAACAAATCAAGAAAGTAATTACACTCAAAACGTAACCGAAGAATTTGCTGAATCTGCATAAATACGAAAATTATAAATATAAATAAAAAAAGCCCTGATTAATTCAGGGCTTTTTATTTTATAATATAAAAATTAACCGAAGGACTAAGTTTTAGATAAAGAACATTTAATTTATAAATCCATAAATTTTATAGATAAGTAAATAACTTTATGTTTAACAAAACACATATTTTATGGCAATTACTTTTTTTATTTTTCTTTAACCGTTAAAAAAAAAAAAATTTTGTGTTATCTTAAAAGAACCATCTTTTTGGTCTTAATCAAATTACCTATTCTAAGTTGGTAAATATAAATGCCGCTGGTTAAATTTTTCGCATTAAAATTAACAGTATAATTACCGGCTGTTTGTTTTTTATTTATTAAAGTAGCTATTTCCCGCCCAAGTATATCGTAAATTTTCAATTGAACTTGTTGCAAGGTAGTATGCAATGTCTTTATTTTATTATTGGGAATTGTATATCGTATTGTAGTTGTAGGGTTAAACGGGTTCGGAAAATTTTGATAAAGTTTTAACGTATGTGAAAGAACTTCCGGTTTTACATCACTTAAAATATTATCCACCTTTAGCGTATCAGAATAATCTGAAATATATTTATCATTATAAGTTTGTATTCTATAAAAATATGTTGTAGAATGCTTTGTTAAACTATCTACATATAAAATTTGATTTGCATTAACGGAATCCAAAATAAAATAACTAGAATCGGGAGATGCGGCTTTTCTTTCGATAATATAGCCAAGTTCGCTATCTGAATTATCCTGCCATTTAATTTGCACAAGAGTATCGTTTTTTACCATGGCACTTAAATTTGTTGGAGGAAATAACAACTTTGGGAAACCATGAAATTTCACTGAAAAATTATGCAGCACTTCATTACTGCTTAAAGCCCTATTATAAATTGCAGTTAAATAATAAGTTCCCCGCCAATTTCTATCCGTATTAAATTCGTTACCCAAACCGAATGAAAAAGTACTATCCCAAGCAGAAAAATTTCCTGTAAGTGTAAAAGAGTTATCTTCATTTCCGTTTATATAAAATTTAGACAAACCATCTGAATTTTTGGTATAAACTACATGAACCAAATCCGTTGAAATATTGCTGTTTGTTGTTAGATCCGGTAATCCGTTTTCATTTGTCCCTGTGGTTGTTAATCTGAAAACAAACTTGTTATTTTGTTGAGCTAACGTAAAATTTCTTTTATTTCCGTCTTTGGAAAATGTAATTATTCTTGCTGGACCCGATTGAGTAATATTAGTCGGTTTTATCCAAGCTTCTACGGAAATTTCATTTGAATTGATACAAGAATCAAATAACTTTCCGGGAAAATTATTTGCTGCAAAAATTGTGGGATAAATAACTTTTATCCCGTAGGGAACAACTTTAACATTATTTGTATCTGCAACAGTTAGTGATATGGGAGTTCCGTATTTTGATAAATCTTCAATGGTAATTGTAGTATCTTCAAAATTATATAAAACTTGTAACCCTGCTTCAATTCTTTCATTTGCACTTGCAACAAACAATTCCGCACTATCACTACTAACATTACCTACGGAATTGGAAATAATACAAGAATAGTATGTACTATCGTCTGTTTGAACAACATTATTAATTGTTAAAATAGAATCCGTTGCACCGGAAATAATTTGTCCGTTTTTCATCCATTGAAAAGTAAACGGTTTTGTACCGGAAACACTAACTTCAAAGTGAACCGGCATTCCGGATATAGTGCTAACATTTTCCGGTTGTTTTGTAATAACCGGGGCGGAATCTATTAAAGAAGATAGAGCTTGAAACCATAATTCGGCCATTTTATAATAACCCTTATCATTGGGATGATATAAATCATTCATGTCTCCGGGAACACCGTCTCCAATTGTACCCATCGAATCAATTGTATAATCAATACCGGCATTATTTTGCATATCCACAATTACAATTTTATCGGGATAAGCGGGATTAGAAGGATTATTTACTCTATCTAAGGCCATTGTTTCCACATTATCGTTAAATTGGGTAACGAAGTTTTTAGGAGGTGCCCTATCGATAATGCGTGCAAGTACTACCGTTGTTTCCGTACTAATGGAATCAATATGGTTTAATATATTTTCAACATCAACAGCTGATGTACCGTCCGGTTTGTCATTACCATTAGTACCTATATGCAATAATATTATATCTGCGGGATAAGTATTTAAATAAGGACCTACTGTAATTTGTTCATTTATTCCATGTTGCGGTTGTTTCCTCCAACCGGTTTTTAATAAATAAAGAAGTTGATCGTCGGTTATTCCCGGGAAACCGGCATTAACATCAAAGCCGGCAGGCAAGATGTTCCCTCCCGAATGTTCACTTCCGGTAAATGAAAAATTTATTCCTGCATTAGTAAGCAATTCATATAAATGAACTCTATAGCCGGCTTTATCACCAATAGGCCGCGGGTCATTCACTCTATTATCATAAGTTATAGAATTTCCAAGAGGCATTATAACCGTAGGTAAATTTTTAGTGTTTGATTTTTTCAAATATCCTTTTAAGCTATAGTTTTCCGAAAATGTAAATTCACTTTTACTTATATCGAAAATGTTTTTGTTTGAATGAGCTGAAATTTTAATAAGTGCTTTTTTATTAGGTAAGTTTGGAATTTTCCATGAATAAACCCCTAACTTTGCATCAATATTCTTTGAAATATTTTCCCAAGTATTTCCTTTATCTATAGAAAAGAATATATCTACAGTTTTAATGTTTCTACTAATCCACGAAATTCCTTGTCTGGTAGAAATTTGTAGTTTTTCATTTCCGTTGGGTGAAACAATATCAATTTTGGCTGATTGTGCTTTAAGCAAAAAAGTAAAAGAGATGGATAATAAAAAAACATTGATTATGATTTTTCTTTTACAAAATATATCATAAAAAGTATTCAAAACTTCCCCGCAACTTAGTATTTATAAAGTATAAATACATTTGGTTTTATCAAATTTTATCGTGTCCTCTATTATCGATAAATTCAATAAATAGGTTTACTTTAAAAAAACAAATTATTTTTCCTCTTTAAATGCTTTATACTATAAAACTTATTATTAAATGAAAGTTTCACTTTAATTTATTCTACCGTAGTGTTGAAGCCAAACTTTCTACTTTATAACGATAGATCATTTTATTAAAATTTTATAAAAACATGATATAACATATTATATAAAACTTTTATTTTCGAAACAAATAAACCAATCCGCCTATTATACCCAATAACAATAACATCGAGAATTCTATCCAAGCAAATGCTATTGCTTGTGTTTTTACAATACCGAAAAATGAGAAGAAAAAAAACAAAACATTTTCTCTTAGCCCAATTCCGTTAACGGTTATCGGAATCATCAATGTAAAAATTGTAAGAGGTATAATTAAAGAAAAATTAAAAAAATGGATATTAAACCCAAGTGCAACTGAAATTAAATAATAATAAAATACAACGTTAGCTTGTAAAAGCAATGACAATGCAAGGGCCTTTATTAAAATTTTTTTATTATCTCCAAAATGCGAAAAAGCATTTGCTATCTTTAATAATCCCGCCGCAATTTTAGATATAATTTTATTTTTCGAATTTGTTATTTTCCTTAAAAAATTTACCGGCGGTTTGAGTATAAACAACAAAACAAAAAATGCCGTTAAAGAAAAAAAAGTAATCCATAATGCAAGATTAGGTATTTTGGAACTTACTTCAACCGATAAAAAAGTAGAAACAATTACAAAAACCAGAAGTGAAAGTAAGCCTAAAAATCGATCGGTAATTATTACAACAAGTCCTTTTGATTTATCTTTTCCTAATTTATAAGAATCGTAAGCTCTAATTGAATCACCGCCAATTGTGGATGGAATGAAATGATTAAAGAAAATGGCAACCAGATAAGATTTTATTAAATAAAAAATATTTGATTTAACCTTTAATGATTTCAGCAGCATTTTCCATCTAACTGCACTAATTGTTAAACCGACCGCATGTAAAGTAAAGGCTATAACAAGTAATTTAATATTTGCCGATTTAATTGAAGCAGCTATTTGATTAAATTGAACATCTTTAAGCATCATGAAAAGTAAAAACATGGAAAATGAAATCAAAAATATTTTCTTTACAAAATATTTTTTCGTTTTATTATTTACTTCGATTTTTTTTATTTTTTTGCTTTCCAAAGAATGTTCTTTACTGCTAATTATATAACCCACATCTACCCCAATAAAAGAAAATAACGATATGGAAATAATAGATATTTTATGAAAATAAATCAATTGACGGATACTGTAATTACTTGTTAAACTACTCCAAGTAATACAGCTAATGCTTTATTTTATAATGGATTAGGATTTCTAATATACTGCTTCCGCTTTTAGTCTTCTATTGAATTTGGAAAAATAT
>JALSTL010000198.1 GCA_026983755.1 Melioribacteraceae bacterium
ACCCCACCGGACATTAGATTATCAACAGCAAAAGCTACAATATTATTACTTATTTCAATATTGCCGCGTGCTTCGTTAAAGATATTTATTCCGCATGTTTTATTTGCGTCATCAAATCCTTCTATGTAATTGTAACTAACTTTTACACCGTCAGTATTATCAATAACTATTGGAGTTTTAGTTCTAATCTTTCGTTTTGGTTCCGCTTGGTTAATTCCATTGGATGGACGAATAATATTATATTCTGCAACAAGATTTTTACATGTAGGATTTTTATTATTTTCTGTTTCGTTTTGCAAACGGTTTTGTCCTAAAAATATTGCAAAATGTCCTACGCCTTCAAAGATATTTCTACGTGCTATACAATCTTTATCCCCTTCCTTAAACGCAAGTGCTTGATTATGCTCACCATAGAAATAACAATCTTCAACCACACCACCATTGCAATAATAAAAATTAGTTCCATAATCTTGGATTGCATTCCAACCACGTCGGTCTGGCATTTCGTCTGTCTTAAAGGTACAATTACTAATTAATACATTATTAACATGATAGTTTTGAATTCCGACCGAAGCGTTATTATGAAAAACACATTTTTTAATTTGAATATTTTCTGGTTTATTCTTGGAATTGCTTCCCCATATTCCATTAGTTATACCAACGGAATAATTACTAATATTAAAGCCATCAATGATAATATTGGAAACATTATTAATAACAAAACATGACCCTGTACCACCGTCTTCATATTGATAGGTACTGTATTCATCGGGCTTTCGCGGACCGTTTAATATTACGGTTCCTCTAGTCTCTGCCATTATCATAATAGGTTTTTCGTGAGTCCCGCTATTGCTTATCCTTATATTATATTCATACCCATAATTCCCTTCATGAACAATTAAAGTATCTCCGGCAACTAGTAGTGAAACACTTTTTTTAATTGTTCTAAAAGGTTTCGTTTTACTTCCGTTATTTGAATCATTTCCTTTTAGTGAAACATGATATGTTTCGGAAAAGATTGAGAATGGGATTAGAAATATTATAACAATTAGATATTTAATATATTTTTTCATTTTTATACTTACTAATTAAGTGCAACAAACGTTTAATATCTTGCTACTGATTAAATTGAACCCCAAAACC
This sequence comes from Melioribacteraceae bacterium, assembly GCA_026983755.1. Next base: position 1,144 of record JALSTL010000198.1, read on the forward strand.
TTTTGCATGACTATCATGCTTAAGCCTAAATGGTTCCGTAAGTTTTTTATAGTACGTATCAAAATTGTGTTGAACAGGTTTTGTTACAATAGCTTGTTGAATAGGGTCTCCGTTAATAAATTGTGGGTAACATCTATAATTATCTTTATTATATTCAAAATCAGTATTGCTTTCATAAAACGGAGTTTTCCACGCAAGATTTTTTTTGAAGTGCCAAATTATATCAGCCTCGTGCCGAAGATTAATAAAATCAGCGGTAACTTTATAAAACGTATTATGATGAATTTCTACATCGGTTTTATTTTCAAATCCCCAATCTTGAAAAACCCCACCGGACATTAGATTATCAACAGCAAAAGCTACAATATTATTACTTATTTCAATATTACCGCGGGCTTCGTTAAAGATATTTATTCCGCATGTTTTATTTGCGTCATCAAATCCTTCTATGTAATTGTAACTAACTTTCGCTCCGTCAGTATTATCAATAACTATTGGGGTTTTAGTTCTAATCTTTCGTTTTGGTTCCGCTTGGTTAATTCCATTGGATGAACGAATAATATTATATTCTGCAACAAGATTTTTACATGTAGGATTTTTATTATTTTCTGTTTCGTTTTGCAAACGGTTTTGTCCTAAAAATATTGCAAAATGTCCTACGCCTTCAAAGATATTTTTTCTTACAACACCGTTACTATCGCCTTCTTTAAAAGAAATACATTGGTTATGCTCACCATAAAAGTAAGAATATTCAACTACTCCGTTATTGCAGAAATAAAAATTTACTCCATAATCCTGAATAGCATTCCAACCGCGTCTATCAGGTAATTCATTTGAAATAAAAGTACAATTTGAAACTAAAACGTTATTAACTTTGTAATTTTCAACTCCATCAGAACCGTTATTATGTAGCTCACAATTTTTTATAGTTATATTTTCTTGTTTTCCATCAACTCCAATATTGGCAATACCAACCGAGTAATTGCTTATTTTAAATCCATCTATAACAATGTTAGAAATATTCAAATTGTTAAAACATGCTCCTTTTTCCTCTCCCAAATCCGCACGCTCAACTTCATTCGATTTTCTGGGTCCGTTTAGAATTACGGTACCTTTTTTTTCCGCTTTAACTACTATAGGATTATTTAACGTTCCGCTATTTTTAATTCTTATATCGTATTCATATCCATAATTACCGGCGTGAACAATTAAAGTATCTCCGGCAACCAATATAGACACACCTTTCTTAATAGTTCTAAACGGATTTTGTTTACTTCCGTTATTTGAATCACTTCCTATAAGTGAAACATGATATGAGTTCGGGAAAATTGAAACCGGAATTAACAATATTATAATAAATAAAATTTTACAATAATTTTTCATTTTTAATTCTCTCCAAAAAAAAATTACTTTTCTTTTTTTGATTTAATTGTTCCGTCGTCGTCGTCATCTCTTTTTGCAATATGTAATCTTTTGAACATTTCAAATAAATCCCTGTAACCGCCTATTGCTAACCAGATTGTAATAATTGCCGATAAGATAACAACAAACCATAAATAAAACTGCCAATAACTTAACCATACCGAATCAATTACATCCGTATTCATTGCATAGATAGTACCTATAAGAAAAATTCCAAAGAAAATAAAAATGTACCCGTAAGAAAAAACAAACATTGCTTTATCAACAAAACTAAATTCTTTATCCCAACCGAACATTTCTTTAGCATTCGATTTAACAATATCTATAAATTTTTCTTTAGGTTTATTTTTATCTATTGCTTTACGGTTTAGCATGGATTCAATATCAAACGGATTATTTTTCCCGGTAATGTACGATACTAAAGCATACACGGCTATAGTAATAAGCATTGAATAAAAATAAAGGATTTGTGCATTTATAGGAAATTTATCACCGGCAAACTCTGGCCATCTATCAACAAGGGGATTTAACAAACCAATTGATTGTAAAACCGATTGTGTTATATCCCATTGATAAATAGCAAACCATCCTATAATTGCTAAAGTTAGACCAACAATGGCAGCTGCCCAAGCACCTTTTGTATTGCCGTATTTCCAATAAAGCCCGCCAATTATTACAGAACCTGCCCAACTAAGAAAAACAGAACCCGTCAATGCAAAGAACATTAAAATATCTTGTTTAACTTCAAATAACAGACTGAAAATAAAAATAAAAATTGCTACTCCAACTATAGAAGTACGTAACCAACGCATATGTTCTTTAGGAGAAAGAGGTTCACTATTTTTGAAAACTATTTGTCTTATGGGAATTAAAACATCTTGAATAAATATAACGCCCCAAGAATGCAGGTAAGTATCATGATTGGCAACAAAAGCTGAAAAAATAACAGCAGCAAAAACTCCGAATAACCCGATAGGTAATATTTGTGATATTGCAACCGTTACAGTCACTTGAGAACGTAATTGTTCACTTCCAATATTATTTAGAATTACATTTACTTTAGCTGCTTGAGCGGAAAAATCTACATTATGCAAAAGTGTAAATGCTGCAATTGCTAATAAAACAAGAGGAAAGTTTTGAGTTGTTGAACGGAGCTTGCTAACAACTCTGCCCATTCGGGCTTCATGCGGTGAACGTGCCGCTCCATAATACCCTTGTCCTCCTTGCCATGCCATAAAGTTATAAATAAATCCGAATGCCATGATTAAAAAGAAACTAATATTAAAATTATCAACATCTCCGGAACTCATAGGGTTTATCATTGATGCGTTATGAGGTGCCGAAAGAAGTGCTGAACTTATTTGCTCCCAGCCGAAAGTAAAAAGAATATAAAAACCAATTATAACAAAAATTATATTGAGAAAAGTTCCTTGTATAAAATCCGTAACCATTACAGCAATTTGTCCGCCAATAAGTGTAAATGCTAGAGAAATAGAAATAAGTGTTACCAATAAAATTAAATAAACTACATCTATTTGTAATGCACCAATAGTTATAAAATTATTTGTCGGCAAACCCATAAAATATTGAAAAAATCTTGCACCAACAGAAGGGAAAATTGCAAAATTAATTATACCGGCAAAAAATGCCAACAATCCTGCAAAGGTTCTAAACTTACGGCTATAACGCATTTCAAAAAATTGCCCCATAGTCATTGCCTTTGTTTCTCGATATCGGTACTGAATAAATCCGGTCATTGCAAGAATTACCGTAACAGGTAAAATCATATTTTGCCACCAAATAGCAGTAAAACCTGCTTTGTAATATACTTCGAACATAGCAACCATAGTGATTGCTCCGAATGAAGCCATATCATCACCAATACCAAGCAAATACTTTCCTGCAACACGATGTGCCGAAAGAAAATCTACCACACTTCTGGTAAAACGTTTTGTATAATATGCCGCAAATGAGATAAATGCTATAAAAGCAAATAAAATTATCCAATCAACCCAGTGCATGAACATAAGCAACCTTTCTTTTATTTATTAATCTTTTCAAAATTATTGAACACTCTTAAATGCTGTTTCAATTATCTCTAATGTTTTTTTAATGTCATCATCTGTGTGTGAATAACTAACTAACCATGTTCTATCTTTATCCATAAAAACTCCTAATTCAAAAATTTTCCGTTCCATTTTAATTACACGATTTAGTTCTTCTTCGGAAATATCGTCATTAAGAATTAATGTAAATCCTACGGGAATACCTTTAAGTTTGCCGGGTATGGAATACTTTTTAATTAAATGATTCATACCATCCATTAGTATTTTACCACGTCTATACAGTTCTGCATGAACATTATCGCGTTGTAATATTTTTATGGTAGCTAACGATGCCGCTAATGATAATGTTTCGCCACCCAATGTGGTTGTGATTAATGTTTTATCAATTACAGACATTATTTCGCGCTTTCCTGCAAAAGCTGCCAAAGGATATCCGTTAGCAATTGCCTTTCCGTAAACAACAAGATCAGGCTGTACTTTATGATATTCTATCCCACCGCCAAGAGCCAATCTGAAACCAGCAAGAACTTCATCAAAAATTAATACGCTACCATACTTATCACATAAACTTCTCATTTCCGGAAAATACTTTCCGTCAGGAGGATTATCTTCAAAATTAAATGGAATGGTTATTACAGCTGCAATATTTTCTTTTTCTTTTTCAAAAACTTCTTTAACAGCATCAAAATCGTTAAATGGAATGCTAATAACCAAATCTCTTAAAGCTTTGGGAATACCTTCAAACTGAGGAATTGCAGCCATAAATGTATCGTGCCAACCATGATACCCTATTGAAATAATTTTTTCTCTTCCGGTATATGCACGAGCCAAACGTACTGCTGCCGAGCAAACATCACCTCCGGTTTTTAGAAATCGAACCATATCAATTCCGGGAATTACATTTATCATTTCTTTCGCAAGTTCATATTCAATAGGGCTCGGCATTCCGAAAATTGTTCCTTTGTTTAATTGCTTACGCACCGCATCATCTACTTCATCGTAAGCATAGCCAAGTATTATTGGGCCGAGTGATGCACCCCAATCTATATATTCCTTTCCGTCTATATCTGTAAATCTACATCCTTTACCACTTTCAATGGTTAGCGGCATAACTCCGTCGTATTCTTTTACAGGGCGTTTGGAACCGGTTTGTGTTGCTTGAGGAATAATTTTTAATGCTTCGTTATAAAAATTTATTGCTCTTTTACTTAACATTTTTCACCTAAATAAATATTTTTTAAATGTTATAAAAAAAATCGTACTCAAAATACCATTAAACAATGAGTACGATAAAATTATTTTAAATAAAATATTCTATTCAAAACAAATGGAATTAATATTCATCCATACTGCCAAAGGCACTACTATATGCACCAATCCTTTTATCCAATTCTTTTTTATCATCAGCCAAAAGTGTTTCGTAATTATCTATAACTTTTTTGAATGCAGCAATATGTAAATCAATATCATCTTTCCAGAATTTTTTAAACCAAGGGACTTCAAATGTAAAAGGATTTATACTTTCGGAAACAGGAAGAGATTGATTGAGAAGTGCTTCCGAATTGTTACCTTTATAATTTGCAATTCGTGTAGGTTTTCCGTGTCCGTAAACATCCATCTTTGTTAATAACGGATGTTTGTGCATTGGTGCAATTAACCCTGGTGAAGTAAAAGAACCTTCTGCATTAATAGCTCTTGTAAAACGAGTTAGCGATAGTCCTCCAAGTTCCTCCGGTACATATTTAAATAGAGGATAATACCAACCACCCTTTGTTGAGCCACTACCCTTTTCCGGTCTTATAGGTCGTATTCCCTTTGTGTTTTCTAATTGGTCGCAAAAATAATTCATCGCTTTATCTATTTCTGCCATTTGTTCCGGATAGTTTTTCAACTGAACCAAACCAATAGCAGCGTGTAGCTGACTTAAACGGTTCTTGTGAGCTCCGCATGGCATTCCTGCATATTTTTTCAGTTCGTCCAATTTAATTTCATCATGCCTTAGATAGTGTCCGTATAAAATTGCACGTTCATAAACTTCTTGGTCATCGGTAAACAATATACCTCCTTCGCCAATTGCTAATGATTTAACGCTCATTAATGAAAATGCCGAGGCATCACCAAAAGTTCCAACTTCTTTTCCCTTGTATAAAGCACCGTGTGCATGGGAGCAATCTTCAAGAACTTTTACATTGTGTTTGCGTGCAATTGCCATAACAGCATCCATATCTACAGGCATTCCACTAAGATGTGTTACAACTATTAGTTTTGTGGTTT
>JALSTL010000199.1 GCA_026983755.1 Melioribacteraceae bacterium
TTGAGTATTTCTGCAACAGCAATTTCGGAACCGATTGCATCTGCATCGGGATTAACGTGACAAGTAATAATAAATTTATTATGTAACTTTAGTAATTCAAAAAGTTTTGAGTAGTTTATCATTTTTTAATAATATTTACAATAAGTTAAATTCCAATTTATTACTAAGATAGTAATGAACAATATGCAAATTAATTCTCTGGAAAATTTTCATGGTTCCTTTCTATATTTATAGCATAAATCAAATCGGTTTAATTTTTATACATACAAATATGCCGGACAGATGCCCGGCATAAATATATATATTTCGGTTAAAAAATTATTAACCACTAACTTCCCATGTATTTCCGCTAAACAATAACGATTCCAAATCACCTTTACCTAACTTTTCCGTAACAGTAGTTATTTGGTTTTCCAGAGCTTCATTATAAGTTTCTTTCAATACTTGTCTGAACACGCCAAACGGAGTTGGAAGATTAGGATCGTCTGTCATGTGAGAAAGAATAAAAGCACGAACGGGACTTTCATCTGTTTCATTATGTTTAATAATATCGTCTTCCGTATATTTTCCGTCTTTAAGACTAACTACCTTAGGTTCAAATCCTTCCAGAATAATTCCTTTATCGCGTTCTTTACCGAAAATCATAGGTTTTCCATGTTCAAGATAAATAGTGGTTTCTGCTTTTGTTTCTTTTTCGGATAATTCTTCAAAGGCTTTATCATTAAAAATAACACAATTTTGATAAATCTCCAGAAAAGCCAAACCTTTATGTTTTCCTGCACGTTCAATCATTTTTTGTAAATGTTTAGTGTCTCTATCCATTGCACGGGCAACAAAAGTGGCGTTGGAACCAAGTGCCAATGATGTTGGATTAAAAGGATAATCGATAGAACCGTAAGGAGAACTTTTTGTAATTTTTCCTTTTTCTGATGTAGGTGAATATTGTCCTTTTGTTAAACCGTAAATTTCATTGTTAAAAAGTAACATTTTAATATCTATATTTTTTCTGCAAGCATGAATAAAATGATTACCGCCAATACTCATTAAATCACCGTCGCCGGTTGCAACCCACACGGAAAGTTCGGGATGCGCAATTTTCAAACCTGTTGCAATTGCAGGTGCTCTACCGTGAATTGAATGAAAACCGTAAGTATCCATATAGTAAGGGAAACGGCTGGAACATCCGATTCCGGAAACCCAAACAAAATCTTCTTTATTAATGCCTAACGTTGGAAACACCCTTTGGACTTGAGCAAGAATAGAATAATCTCCGCAACCCGGGCACCATCTAACATCTTGATCGGATTTAAAATCCTTTGGGGTTAGCTTCATTTCGTTAACATTTATTTTATTTGTCATTGCTACCTCCAAGAATTTCTTCTATTTTTTCTTTTACATCATTTATTTTGAAAGGCAAGCCTCTCATTTTGTTAAACTGAATAGTATTAACAATATAGGTGCTTCTTAAAATTTTTGATAATTGACCAAGATTTATTTCCGGGACAAGTATTTTATCAAATTTGGAAAGAACATCACCCAAATTTTTAGGAAACGGATTTATATATTTAAGATGGATTCTCGAAACCTTAAAACCATCTCTTCTTGCTCTGGCAACAGCTTCGGTTAAAGTTCCGCTAGTACCTCCCCAACCAACAACAAGAAGTTCGCCCTCATCTTCTCCGTCAATAACTACATCGGGAATATCAAGAGCAATTTTATTAATTTTATCTTGTCTTATTTTACACATTAAATCATGATTATCGGGGTCGTAACTAACATTACCGGTAATATTGGATTTTTCCAAACCGCCAACTCTGTGTTCAAGACCGGGAGTTCCGGGTATAGCCCAAGGACGTGATAAATTTTCATCTCTGGAATAAGGCTGAAAACCTTCAGGATTTGTTTCAAGTTCATGATTAAACTTAGGCAACTCACTTTCGTGCGGAATCCTCCAAGGTTCTGTTCCGTTAGCAATATATCCGTCAGTTAATAAAATAACAGGCATCATAAATTTCATTGCAATTCTTGAAGCTTCCAATGCCATATAAAAACAATCCGATGGAGTTGAGGCAGCTAAAACTGCAACGGGAGATTCTCCGTTCCTTCCGTACATTGCTTGTAATAAATCCGCTTGTTCTGTTTTTGTAGGCAGTCCGGTACTTGGCCCACCTCTTTGAACATTAACTATAACAATAGGAAGTTCCGTCATAACCGCCAAACCGGCAGCTTCCGTTTTAAGTGCAAGTCCCGGTCCGCTTGTAGTGGTAATAGCAAGAGAACCACCAAAGGCAGCTCCTATAGCCGAAGCAATTCCAGCAATTTCGTCTTCTGCTTGAAAAGTTTTAACTCCGAAATTTTTATATTTTGTTAAATAATGCAAAATATCCGAAGCAGGCGTAATGGGATAGGAACCTAAATACAATTGGTGTCCGCTTTGCACAGAAGCGGCCACAAAACCAATAGCTGTTGCTTCGTTACCGGAAATACTGCGGTATGTTCCTTTGGGTAATCTTGCAGGTAAAACTTCGTACCTTGCTGTAAATATTTCTGTTGTATCTCCAAAATAATATCCGGCTTTTAGCGCTATACTATTAGCTTTAATAATTTCCGGTTTGTTTTTAAATTTTTGTTCCAACCATTTTAAAGTAGGTTCCATCGGACGACTAAACATCCAATACATTATTCCCAATGCAAAAAAGTTTTTACTACGTACAATTTCTTTTGCAGAAAGTTTACAATCTTTTAGCGCTTCTTGAGTTAATGATGTTATAGGTACTTCATAAACTCTATAACCGTTTAACGAACCATCTTCCAATGGGTTAGATTCTAAGCCGGCAAGTTTAAAATTTTTCGCATCAAATGAATCTATATTGGCAATTATTGTAGCGTTCTTTTTTATAGAAGGCAAATATTTTTTCAAAGCCGCAGGATTCATTGCAACCAAAACATCAGGGCTATCGCCCGGAGTATGAATATCTGTTGAACTGAATTTTAATTGGAAACCGCTAACTCCATAAATGGTTCCAATAGGGGCACGTATTTCTGCAGGGTAATCAGGCAAAGTATTTAGATCGTTACCTAACGAAGCGGTAGTATTACTAAACTGTGAACCTGTAAGCTGCATTCCATCCCCGGAATCTCCGGCAAACATCACCGTTACTGTTTCCAAGCTTTGTACCGGAATTGCATTTTCATTTTCCATTTTTACATCTCTTAAATTAAAATATAAGTGAATTAATAACTTTGAAAGTTATAAAAGCTATTTAATAACTTCAACTTTTCAATCACTAAATAAATTGAATTATTTCATACTATCAAAGTTTTTTATTTATTTTTTTCAATTATGTAAAAAAAGTTATAAATTTCCTATTTTTTTTAAGGCATCAATTACAATTCCCGGAGTAATTATTTCCGGTAAAATATAAGGTTGTTCGTTTTGTTTTCCACTGTATAAAACATAAAGGGGAACACTGTTTCTACCAAACTTGGCAAGTTCTTTAGTTATCATGGCATCACTGTTTGTCCAATCGGCTTTTAACATAACTACTCCTAATTTTTTAAATGCATTCTGAACATCTTCTGAACCGAATGCAACTTTTTCATTAACTTGACAACTTAAACACCATGCCGCCGTGAAATCTATAAAAACCGGTTTCCCTTCCTTAAGACTTTTATTTAATATTTCCGGTGTAAATTTTTGCCATTGTATATTCCCTTTTTCCAACTTTGTATTAACCGTAACATTCGTATCAATATATTTGAAAGCAAAGATAACGCCTCCAATTATAAACAGTGCAGTTAAAATCATTGCTTTTGTTCTTGTAGGTTTTGGTTTGGCAATATTTCCCCAACGCCCGAAAATCCATCCGCCAATACTTACAATAATAAAAGATGCAAGTAATATTAACAATCCTTCCGCACCTACTTGCAGACTGAAGACCCACAGCAACCAAAGGACGGTAGCCATTAATAAAAAGCCCATAAACTGTTTGAATGATTCCATCCAAGCACCCGGGCGAGGAACATATTTCACCAATGCCGGAACAGTTGTAAGCAACAAATACGGAAAAGCCATTCCTAAACCCAACATTGCAAAAATAAGTAAAGCTATAACTGCCGGTTGACTTAAAGCAAATCCCAAAGCCGATCCCATAAACGGTGCCGTGCATGGTGTAGCAACAATTGTAGCTAAAATTCCGCTACTAAATGACCCGATAAAACCGGTATCGTTTGATGATTTTTGACTTATGGCGGTTAATGATGTTCCGATTTCGAAAACCCCGAACATACTTAAACCGAATAAGAATAGTAAAATTGTTAAAAGAATTATAAATGTTGGCGATTGTAATTGAAAACCCCAACCCAATTGTTTTCCGCCTGCTCTTAGAATAAGAAGGATTCCGGCCAAAATCAAAAAAGAAGCAAGAACTCCAAGTGTGAAAGCAATTCCGTGCTTTACTCTTTTAGTAGTGTTTTCTCCACTTTGCTGAACTATACCTAATATTTTAATTGAAAGAACGGGTAATACGCAAGGCATAAGATTTAATATGATTCCCCCTAAAAATGCCGATAGGAGTGCAACCAAAATACCAATGGGTTCTTCACTTTTTTTTTCTACGGGTTCATTTAATTTTTTTTCGGGTGTTCTTTTGTTTTTATTAAAATTTATTTTATTAAAAATTTGATTTGTATTTTCTTTTATGGCAACACTTTTGTCAACAACATCAACTTTAATAGTATCCGTTAAAGTTTCCGGTGGCATACATGTTTTATCGTTACAAGCTTGGTAAGTAACTTTAACAAAAATATTTTTTTTACCGGTTTTAATATCGGCAGGAAATTTTATTATACTGCCGAAAACCGGAGAATTTTCAAAAACCGAAACAGGTTCGTCTGAAAATTCCAATTTTATGTCATCGGCTTCCGGATATATTATTTCGCTTTTTTTATTGTTGAAGCTATTGGTAATTTCAATTTGTACGGGAATTAAAAATTCGTCGTGCGGTTTGTTGGAATTTATATGCCATCCTTTATCAATAAATAATTGTATTGCTAAAATAACACCACCATCTTGATGTGCTTGATTGGACGATTGATATACTTTAAGTTTGGCAACTTTTTCATTACTATTATGTAAGTTTATTTGTGCCTTTGTGTAACCTATTATAACCAAAAAAAATATTGCAAATATTTTATAATTTACTTTCATAAATTTTTCCAATCTAATTTTTATTTATATTTAATTTATTTACGCCAGCCTTGAACAATGGGAAAACGTCTTCCGTAACCAAAAGCTTTTTTGGTTACTCTTAGAACCGGAGCAGCTTGTTTGCGTTTGAATTCGTTTCTATCAACCATGTTCAAATATTTTTTTACTAAATCTTTATTACCCAATGCTTTGCTTATTTCTTCAATTTCTTTATACTCTTCCAAATAAAGTTGTAAAATTTTATCCAGAACTTCATACGGAGGTAAAGAATCTTCATCTTTTTGTCCGGGTCTTAGTTCCGCAGAAGGTGCTTTATCAATAATATTTTGAGGAATAATTTTTTTGTTTCTGTTAATATAATTTACAATTTTATAAACTTCCGTTTTATATACATCACCTATAACGGCTAAGGCGCCGTTCATATCTCCGTATAAAGTTGCGTAACCGACAGCCATTTCGGATTTGTTTCCCGTGGTACAAAGCAAATAACCGAATTTATTAGATAGCGCCATTAAAAGAGTTCCTCTTATTCTGGCTTGAAGGTTTTCTTCGGTTACATCCGGTTTTGTATTTTTAAATGACATTTCAAGAGCTTTTATAAATTGGTTATAAACCGGTTCAATCGGAATTGTTTCGGATGAGATATTTAAATTTTTAATAAGTTGTTCCGAATCCGTAATACTTTCTTTACTGGAAAATTGTGAAGGCATCATAACAACATGAACATTTTTATTGCCAAAAGCTTGAACGGCAATATAAGTTACCAATGCAGAATCAATTCCGCCGCTTAATCCGATCAATGCTTTTTTGAATCCGGTTTTTGAAGCATAATCTTTTAATCCGAGTATTAAAGCGTTGAGTGTTTCTTCGCCATAACTTTTTTCCACTTCGGTAACCGGTTTGTAATTTTTTTTTGTATCAAATAAGAAAAAATCTTCTTGAAAATTTTTACCGGTTTTAACTACTTCTCCGTTAGAGTTTAAACATAAACTTGCTCCGTCAAAAATCAAATCGGTTTGTGCACCTACGCAACTTACATAAGCAAGAGGAATGTTATTTGTTTCGGTTAACACGGATAACATTTTTTTACGTTCCTCTCGTCTTCCGTAATAATAAGGACTTGCAGAGATGTTAATTAAAAGAGTTGCTCCTTTATCCAATAATTTTTGTACCGGGTCTTTTTCATATAATCGATGTTTCCAATAATCGGCATCGTTCCAAATATCTTCGCAAATTGAAATGCCGAGTTTTTCTCCTTTAAACTTAAAGTTTTGTACATTTTTTGCAGATTCGAAATATCGCACTTCGTCAAAAACATCGTAATTGGGTATAAGTGTTTTATGTTGAATAAATTGTATTTTTCCGTTGAAACATAAAACAGCGGAATTGTAAACACCCGTTCCTACATTATCAAATTCTTCGGTAATTGATCCGAATATCATACCGTTCTGGGTTGTTTGTTCCGCTATTTCTATTGTAGCATTAATTACCGATTGTCTGAATTCGTCTTTTTCAATTAAATCTTGAGGAGGATAACCGCATAAAGCCAATTCGGGGAAAATAATTAAATCCGCTCCCGCTTCTATACCTTTACGATAGCCTTCCATTATTTTTGTTTTATTGTATTCAATATTGCCGATGATAGGATTTATTTGGCATAATCCGATTTTCATCTATTTTCCTTGTATTTT
>JALSTL010000200.1 GCA_026983755.1 Melioribacteraceae bacterium
CTGTTGGGATTAGCGCTGATAGAGAAAGGAGAAATTGATTTTATTTCCAATCTACCTCCGCTACCCGGATCTGATATAATACTTTGTTCATATTCGGTTCCAACTTGATTGGCAATTTGCTTACCGAAAGAATATTTTTGTGCGGTTTCAAAAACAGCATCCGATTGAACACCGTGTGTTAAGCTGTTACCTATTGAAACAAATCTTGAAAAATCCACATTGCCGGTATTAACTTTAGCCGGAGCGGTTAATTCCGTTCTGTCTTCACATGCAAAAAGCATAAACAGAGAAAGAACAAAAGTAACTAATATTTTATAATTTAATTTTTTCACTTAAAGTTCCCTCCAATTAAAAATTATATGATAAAGTCATTGAAAGTAAATGAGCTGTTGAATTATAAACCCCGTTCATTGGAGCGATACTATTTGAAATTCCACTGTAACTTTCTTCGGAATTTGTAATTTTTCTTTCATCAAAACGTAAGAACATGTAAGCTATATCTATGTTAAAATTTTTAGATAATTTATAACCTATTCCGGCGTTAAATCCCAATCTATCGGCATCCGGTAAGGTTGGATCCAATTTTGTATCGTCAACCGGGTTTTTATCATACAAAATACCTGTTCGTAACGCTAATGATTTTGAAAATAAATATTCAACTCCTGCTCTGGCAATAAACGTATTTTTATAATCTCTTACCGAAGATGTGGTGTTCGTACCATCTTGAAATTTGTACTCGTTAAAAGTAACTTTAAGTTTGTCGTAACTTTTCCACCCGACATATTGATAATCCGCCGTAAACGTAAGGTTTTTATTAGGTTTAATTGCTACTCCAACAGTAGCATTTTCCGGTGTAGTTAATGGTGCTTCAATTGCGCCGTGAGGTAATAAACCGTCGTATTGCTTAGGTGCTCCTGAAGCTTTTGCATCTCCGGTAAAATCGATACGTACTTCACTTTTGTAAGATATGCCTATGGAAATGGCTTTAGACGGTTTTAATAGTAATCCGGCAACAAATCCCGAACCGTTTCCCGTTCCATTTAATTCCAAATAAGCTTCTGCATTGAAAGGAGACAAGTTGGCTTTTTTCCCAATTAAAACATCCCCGTATGCAAAAGAATATCCGAAGCCGAGCGATAAGATATCCGATACTTTGTAAGAAGCAATTCCGCTGAAGAAAAATGTTTGTATTTTCGTTTCTACAGCCATAAATCTTCCTACCCAGTTTTTATCCCACTTTGTTCCAAGTCCGTAATTATTACCAATAGAAAAACCTATAAAAAGCTTATCGTTTATTTGTTGAGTTAAGCCGAAATGAACCGGATTGAAAATTTGTTTGGTTAATTTTGTTTCGTTAATAGACGGGAATGGACCTCTGAAAGAAGACGAAGGAGAAATAAGTGTAATTCCTCCTAAAATATTAGTACCGGTTAATTGTGTTATTCCGGCAGGATTAAAATACAATGCGGAAACATCGTTTGCCAAACCGGTAAAAGCTCCGCCCATAGCCATAGCTTTTGAACCTTGCTCGTTAATTTGAAAACCACTTGCATAATAGTTAGATGCCAAAAACATCAACATAATTGCAATAGTATGTAGTTTTTTCACATAACCTCCTTTTATTTTAGATAAATAATTTTTAATATACAAATTTACAACGTAAAAAGAAAAATAGCTTATCTATTCCAATATTATTAGAGTTTCGTTTTTTTCTACCGAAGTTCCCGTTTTAACCTTTATTTCTTTTATAATTCCGTCTGTCAAACTTTTTAAGTTGTTTTCCATTTTCATAGCTTCCAAAACCAAAAGAGATTCACCGGTTTTTACTTTTTCTCCTGCTTTCTTATTAACTTTAAGTACCAAACCCGGCATGGGAGATTTTATTATTTTATTACTCTCGTCTTTATTTAAAGAACCGGTGTGTTCATTTACTTTTTCTTCCAATAAACTTCTTATGTTGCTTTCAAAGTAATGTCCGCCGGTAATAAACGCTCTTTTACCGTTTGTTAATTTTGTTGTTGTTATTTGATAAATATTATTTCCGAGTTTTACCTTGTAATTTTTATCGGTAATTTTTTGTATTTCACATTTGACTGTTTTACCGTTAATTTTAACTTCGTTAAATTCATCGGAATTAATTATATACTTATTATTTCCAATTTTTGCAACATATTCATTCATATTTCAAACTTTCCCATTGATTTAAATGATTGCTTTCCAGCTTTACGGGATGTATTTTATTTTCTTCATTTAACAAGAAAGCTCCTAAAACGGCAATTGCTTTTTCGTAATTAACATTTGTATTTTTTTGCCATTTCCCGGGTGTTAAAGGAATAAATTTTTTTTCCAAGAAATTATTATCAAAAGAGGAATCTAAAAAGAGTTTATGTTCAAGAATCCAATAAAAGAAATTAATATTCGTTTTCACTCCTGCAATATGATATTCGCTTAAAGCTCGTTTCATTCTGGTAACGGCATCTTTACGATTATTTGCCCAAGTAATTAATTTGGCCAACATCGGGTCGTAATAAATTGAAATTTCGGAATTGGTTTGAATTCCTGTATCCAACCTAACTCCCGGTCCGTTCGGTGCTTTTTGATATTCCACTTTCCCGATTGAAGGAGCGAAATTATTATCCACATCTTCGGCATAAATTCTGCATTCAATGGCATGTCCGTTTATCTTAATATCTTTTTGTTTAATATTTAATTTTTTTCCGGAAGCGATATTGATTTGTTCTTTAACGATATCAATTCCCGTAATAAATTCCGTAACCGGATGTTCAACCTGTAACCTTGTATTCATTTCCAAGAAGTAAAATCTTTTATTTTCATAAAGGAATTCGATAGTACCTGCATTGTGGTATTTGCATGCTTTAGCAGCATTTATGGCAGCCAAAGTTATTTTTTTTCTTATTTGATTATTTATTGAACTTGACGGTGCTTCTTCCAATACCTTTTGATGCCTTCTTTGAACTGAACATTCCCGCTCGAATAAATGGATATAATTTCCATATTTATCACCAAGTATTTGTACTTCAATATGTTTGGGATGTTCTATAAATTTTTCCACATAAACTTCGGAACTGCCGAATGCTTTAAGAGACTCGTTTTGAGCTCGTTCAATTGCTTCGGGAAGTTCATTCATTTTATCAACTTTACGCATACCTTTGCCTCCCCCGCCGGCAGAGGCTTTAATCATAACCGGAAGCCCAATTTTTTTTACAATTGCTTTTGCTTCTTCCACGGATTTAATTGGTTCTGTTGTGCCGGGAACTATTGGTACTTTGTTTTTTTTCATTAATTTTCTGGCCGAAGTTTTATCTCCCATCAATTCTACCGTTGATGCATTCGGACCAATAAATATTATTCCCGCTTTTTCAACTTCTTTAATAAAAGCCGCATTTTCCGAAAGGAAACCGTATCCGGGGTGAATTGCATCGGCTTTTATTTTTTTTGCCAACTTTATTATCTTTTTGTAATTCAAATAAGAATCGCTTGCGGGAGATTTTCCAATTAAATACGCTTCATCGGCTTCAACAACATGTAACGCATTTTTATCGGATTCTGAATAAATAACCGCAGAGGTTATATTCATTTCTTTGCATGCTTTTATAATTCTAACGGCTATTTCACCACGATTGGCAATTAATATTTTTTTTATCATTTTAGATTTTTTTTATTTAACTACTAAATTATCAATATTTATATAATATTAAAACAATTTATTTTGCGTAAATAAAAATAATAATTTTAAATAGATGTTATTCATCTTTAAGTTGAATTACCGTGGCACCGTAACCTCCGGACTTCAGATCTGCAAAATCAAAACTTTTTACCAATTCGTGTTTTTTTAATATTTGATGCACGGTTATTCTTAGCGCTCCGGTACCTTTACCATGGATAATGGTTACTTTTTTTAAATTTGCAAGATATGCATCGTCAATAAATTTTATGATTTCAAACTCCGTATCTTCGGGCTTTTGACCTCTAATATCCAAAGTACTTTGAGTTTCAATTATATTTATTTTCTCTTTTTCATCTTTTATTTCTTTTTTTATTTCTTTAGAAGGAACAAGATTTTTGAGTTTAACTTTAATACGTAAATTACCGGTATCTATTGTTGCAATATTTTTATTTTCTTCTATATTAATAACTTTACCTGTTGTTAGCGAATCTTTTATTTTTACAATATCTCCCGTATATATTTTTTTGTTTTCGTTATGTTCGTTTAGTTGCTCCGGAATATCTATTTGAGCAATTTCTTTTTTCAGTTTGTTAATTTTATTTTTTTCTTCTTTTATTATAGATGTTTGGGCGTTACTTTCTTTTATTCTTTTGATTGTATGTTCAAATTGGCTATTCATATTTTTCAAAAAATCTTCGGCTTTGTCTTTTGTGTCTTTAAGTATTTTTCCTTTTTCTTCTTTAAGTTTTCTATTTTGCTTTTCGTATAGTTTTGTTAGAGATTTAAGTTTTATGTTTTCAATTTCCAACTCGCTTAATTTTTTAGAAAGTTGCAGCGATTTGTTTTCCAATTCAATAATAAATTGTTCAATTTTTCTTTTATCGGAATTAAGATATTTATCGGCTAATTCAAGTATGTTATTTTGCAATCCAATTTTTTTTGCAACTTCAAACGCATAACTGGAACCCGGTATTCCTTGCCGAAATTTATAAGAAGGAATTAAATGTCTTAAATCGAATTCCATAGATGCATTTTGAAATTCATTAATTTCGGAAGCCAGTATTTTTAAATTTCCGTGATGCGTTGTTGCAATAACTTTTGCATTTTTTCTATTTAATGAAATTAAAAAAGCGGAAGCTAAAGCAGTTCCTTCTTCGGGATCTGTTCCCGTACCGATTTCATCAATCAAAACCAAAGAGTTTGAATCTGCTTGTTCAATTATTTTCTTAATATTTTTCAAATGCGAGCTAAACGTAGATAAATCTTCTTCAATAGATTGTTCGTCTCCGATATCCAACATAATATTATTAAAAAATATAAAATCGGAATCTGGATGAGCCGGAATATGAATACCGCTTTGTGCCAATACAGAAAGTAAAGCAACGGTTTTTAATACAACTGTTTTACCGCCAGCATTTGGTCCCGTTATTAAAATTACATTTTTCTCGCCGAATGAGAAATCAAGCGGTATGGTTTTTTCTCTTCCTAATTTTTTTAATAATAGAGGATGTCTTCCTTCTATTAATATATGTTTTTGATTTTTGTTAAAATTCGGGAATGATCCTATAATTTCCATAGAGTATTTTGCTTTGGCAAAAATTATATCAAGTTGTGTTAAAGTATTGAAAGAATTTTTAAGCTCTAATGAATGTTGTCCAATCAGTTTTGTAATGTTGCTTAATATTTTTTCTATTTCTCTTTTTTCAGCAAAGTTTAACGAGAGGATTTCGTTATTAAGTTCCAAAGTAGCTTCCGGTTCTATATAAACTGTTTGTCCGGTATTGGATTCCGAATGGATAAATCCTTTAATATGACGTTTGTGTTCGGCCTTAACTGGCAAAACCAAGCGACCGTCTCTTTGTGTAACGTATTCTTCTTGCACAAGATACGATTTACTTAAACTTTTAAGTATTTTCGTTATAACATTTTTTAGTTGTTCATTTTTGTTTATAATTTCTTTACGAATTTCTTTCAACTTTTTACTTGCTTTATCACTAATATTTCCGCTGTTATCAAAAATTTGTGCAATGGATTTTTCAAACTTCATATTGTTAAAGAGATTTACGGAAAAGTATTTTTGTAAGGTTGATTTATCGGAGAAATTATTCAAATAATTTTTAAGTTTACGAGAAACTGAAGCTAGCAGGAGAATGTTTTTTACATCTGTTTTTGAAAGCGTAAAGCCCGAAATTCCACTTTGTGATAATGCTTCATTTAAATCGGGTAAAAATTCCAACGGAGGATAATCTGCTTCAATTATAAGGTTTTTTGCTTCGGTTACAAAGTTCCCTTGCATAATTGCTTTTTGCTTATCCGAATAAGGAAGTATATTTTGTATTTTAGTTTTACCGTTGTGTGTTGAAGCATAAACGGCAATGCCGGAAAGAATTTTTTGATAACCTAATTTTGTTAAAGTATTTTTACTTATCATTATTATTTAAAGAATCCAAATTTACCGGAGGTTTGGAAAATTTTGTCGGTATTGTATCTCTATCTTTGCTTTTAATATAATCTCTTACAAAACCTTCGGGTTTAAAATCCGGTCCAACGAATATTTCGAGTACGGTAGGAAAAATATTATATACGGAAGCATATAGCACGGATTTATTTTTGTCTATTTCTTTCGGGAAATCGAGCATATTAAGAAATAAAAGCAAGATACTAACTACAAAAGAAATTTGCAATGCTCCGGCTAATCCGCCTAAAAATTTATTTATAAATTTATTTACTTTATCTGCCGGATGTATAAGACGTTTTACCAAAGAGGCAACTATTACAATGGTAAAAAATATAATTACCCAAGCAAGTATTTTTGAAATGTTTATTTCGTTATGAAAATAAGGTGCTAAATTTTGTCCGAACCGATCCGAATATTTAGTGGCTAAAAATATAGCTAATATGAAACCAATTAAGCCTATTATCTTTCTGATAAGACCGTCTTTGTAACCAAGAATAAAACCAATTAAAATTATAATTAATAAAATGTAATCGATAAAATTCAAAATCAATCTCCCAAAACTTTTTCAACAATTTTTCTGATAATTCCGCCGTCTGCTTTACCTTTAAGATTTTTTATTGCATAGGGCATTAGTTTAGGAAAATCCGCTTTGGTATTAGCACCTATTTCCGAAGCAAATTCTTTTACTTTTTCCATAATTTCTTTTTCCGATAGTTGCTTGGGTAAATAAGAAAGTAAGATTTCCAATTCTTGTTTTTCTTTATCCGCCAAATCATTTCTACCGGCTTTTTCAAATTGTTCAATAGCATCTTTTCTTTTTTTAACGGCGGAACTTAACATTTTAATTTCTTTTTCGGGCGTTAATTTTTTTCCGTTGCCGGATTTTTCAAATTCCAAAATTAAAGCTCTGATTGAACGAATGGTATTTAATTTTATTTTATCTTTCGATTTCATAGCTTCTTTTAAATCGGTATTTATTTTTTCTTTAAGATTCATGTTAAAATTCCGAAATAATTTATTTAAAAAAAAAGCAGGTTATAAAATATATAACCCGCTTAAAAAATAAAAACAATTAATTTTATTTCGGCATTGCAGAATAGTTAATTCTCAATGCATCCGCTTTTCTTAGATTTTGTTGAATATCGGTTACCAAACCCATGTTGGAGTTTTTATCGATTCTTAAAGAAACAATAACATTGGGCAAAGCAACTCTTTTATCGTACATAATTTTTTCTATGGCACCAACTTTAACAATATTATCGTCAACTTGTATTTTACCGTTATTTCCAACCCAGATATAAGAAACAAGTCTTTTATTTTCAATTTTCTCAACCGCTTTTGCTTCGGGCAGAGTAAATTTAACAAATATTTCCTGTTCCCTAAGTGTAGTAGCAACCATGAAAAACAAAAGTAGCATGAAAATAATATCGGGCATTGAAGCCGTTGGTATTTCTTGTTTTACGTCTGCGCGTCTTTTTTCAAATTTCATGACAATCCTTTTTCTTCTTTCTATTTGTTTATTTTTTCAGGTTCGGCAATTGAAATAATAATTGGTATTTTTTCTTTTAACTCTTTATGTTGTTCTTCTGTAACTTTATCTCTTTTTTTACCCCATTTATTCATTGCATATTCATCCCTAACGGTATAAAATGCATCTTTTACTTGATCCAAAGCTTGAATATAAAGGTTATAATTGGTTTTTCTATCGGTCTTAATGGAGACCACCAATTTTTTCTTTTTGGGTAAATTAATTTTACTTCTGATTCTTTCTTTTAATGTTTCACCTATTTGAGGTATAGAAATAATCTCTCCATTTAACAAAACGTCTCCGTTTTCGTTAATCAAAAGAGCGGCAAGTCTATCTTTAGACATTGGTACAACATCTCCTTCAACTTTAGGAGGTAAAGTTAAACCGATACCCGTATCGACATCAATATTGGTTGTAACCAAAAAGAAAAGGAGTAAAAGAAAAGTAATATCAGCCATAGAACTGGCAGAAAATTCTCCGCCTTCTCGTTTTTTTCTTTTAATCATAATTTATTCTCAATTTTTCGAATTTTATTATTTTTTATTTTTAAGATCGTAAAGTGCGTCTATTAATTCTATAGAACTTTCTTCCATATCACCAACAATTTTATCTACACGCGAAACAAAAAAGTTATAAAAAACTTGAAGAATCATAGCAACAACCAATCCGAATAAAGTAGTTAACAAAGCTTCGGAGATACCGCTTGCAACAATTGCGGGAGACATTTGGTTAGCTGCTGCAATATCATCAAAAGCCGAAATCATACCCATTACAGTTCCGGTAAAACCAAGCATAGGTGCAATGCTGATAAAAAGTGAAATCCAAATTAACCCTTTTTCCAAAAAGCTCATTTCAATGGCACCATAAGTCATAATTGCTTTTTCGGCTGCTTCAATACCTTCATCCGCTCGTAGAAGACCGGCATGAAATACCGAAGCAATAGAACCTTTGGAATTTTCGCAAAACTTCATTGCTTCTTGTACACCGCCGTTGGATAATTTATCTTTAACCGCAAGAATAAACTTTTTGGTATTAGTGGACGAAGATAATAATGAAAATAATTTGGCGAAAGAGAAAGCAAGACCAATAACCAATACAAATAGTATAGGCCACATAAAAACGCCGCCTTGTACAAATTTTTCTTGTAAATATGATATAGCTCCACCTGAATTGGCTTCCGCTACTATAAATGATAATGCTCCTGTTATTGATGTAATTACCATACGAAGGTACCTCCGAAATTGTTTTTATTTATTTTTTATTAGTAAACAAATTTATATTGAACAACGTTACAATTTTAATAAAAAAAAGTCAATAAGTAATTTGTTACATTTTTTGCATTTTGAAATAATTTCCATTTAACAATTTATATATATATTTTGGCTAGTTAAACCCAAATTATGCATTATAAATTATAAATTGTTTATAAAACTCTATTAAACAATAAGCTAAAGAGACTTGTTAATTTAACCCTTTCTAATGTTATGCTTTAGAATAATTGCTTTTATTATTTAGAGCTATTCTGTTCTTCTATTGCATAATTCGGGTTAAAACTTTAATTCTAATTAAATTCAAATTTTGCACCTATCGGAAAATGATCGCTAAAACCGCCCAAGTATTTTCTTCCACCGTATGTAGGCTTTGCCGTTCCTTTGTATTTGCCTGTTTTTGTTATCATAAAATTCGGATGAATTATTTCAAATGAATTACATTCATAATCGGTATTTTTTTTATCCAACAAACTTTTTGAAATAATCATTTGATCTAACATATTCCAATGCTTTTTATATTTGTATGTTCCTTTCCCTTTCTGAAATAATTTGTATGCTACATTATATAATAGATTATCATTGTTACCTTCGCAATCAATTTGTTTTGCATTCAGAATTTTATGTATAGATTCATTCGAAGGCAGGTCGTTAAAATCTCCTATGGCAATTATATTGCTCGAACTATCGGAATTTAAAATTTGTGTAATTTTATTAAGTAATGTTTTTGCCGCGGCAACTCTGTATTTGTTCGTTTCATGTAAACCGGCTCTTCGTGATGGCCAATGATTTACGAATATATTGAATAATTCTTTTGTTTTTCTATTTTTCAACCTAACATATAAAATATCTCTTGTAAGTTTGCCGTCGGTTAAATGAACGTTTAACGGTTCCGATGAAACCAATGTAAATATTTTTTTATTGTAAATTAAACCGTTATCTATTCCTCTTTTATCGGGAGATTCGGCATAAGCAACATCATATTTATTTTCCCCTATATAATTGTCAATTAATCTTTTCAACAAATGCTTATGTTCAATTTCTTCCGCACCAAGTATATCCGGACCTTTTCCGTTGTTCATAAATTTTATTACTCGTGAAAGGTTGGCCAATTTGTGTTTCAATTTTTCTTCGTTCCAATTTATTTCACTTGACGGAGTAAACCATTCATCTTTTTTATCGGGATCGTCAACCGTATCAAAAAGATTTTCCATATTCCAATTTGCTACATAAAAATATTTCGGAAACTGTTTAAGTGTTTCACCTCTGTTATTGTTTCCATTACAACTATAAAAAACGAATCCTAAAGAAATTAAGTAAATGATAATATTTTTCATTAAACTAGTTCCATAAAAAAATAGTTATTGAATCAAACAATTTATATCTTCAAAATATTAAATTTTAAATATAATAGCTAAATTGCAAAAATTTTTTTTAAGAGAAGGAAAATATGAATAAACATAAGTTTGTAATTATAGATGCTTTGGCAATGGCTTATAAAGCTTATTTTGCATTTATGAACAGACCTTTGGCAACATCAACAGGAGAGCCTACTTCCGCCGTGTACGGATTTGTTACGCAACTATTAAAAGTAATTGAACAGACACAACCCGATTATTTGGCCGTTGCTTTCGATTCTAAAGAAAAAACTTTCAGACATAAAATTTACGAAGGTTATAAATCGTCCCGTTCGGCTATGCCGGAAGATATGATTCCGCAAATCGATAGAATTAAAGAGTTTGTTGAAGGTTTAAATGTTCCGTTATATATTAAAGCAGGATACGAAGCCGACGATATTATTGGTGCCGCAGTAAAAATTGCCGAAAGTAACAATTACGAATCTTTTGCCGTTACGCCCGATAAAGATTATATCCAATTGATAACGGAAAACATAAAACTGATTAAACCGGGTAAAACTACGGAAGAAATTAATATAATTGATAAGAAAAAAGTTTTGGAAAACTATGGTTTCGAACCGAAATATATGGTAGATTATCTTGCTTTAATAGGAGATTCGTCGGACGATATTCCAGGCGTTGCAGGTATTGGTCCTAAAACCGCCACACCATTAATTCAAAAATTCGGTACGTTAGAAAATATTTACAATAATATTGATAAAATAGAAAAAAAAGGAGTACGGACAAAACTTCTAAATTCCAAAGAAAAAGCTTTCCTTTCTAAACGGCTTGCCACTATTGTTACAGATGTGGATTTGGATTTTAATTTTGATAAGTCAATGCCGGAACCAAACTTTGACAAAATTCAAAGTTTATTTAACCGGCTTGAATTTAAAAATCTTTATAACAGATTAAGAAAAGTTTTTTTAGAAGACGAAATACAGGATACTATTTCTGTAAATACTCAAAATGTTTTTAATAAAGATAAAACAAATTACCATTTAGTAACAACCGAAAAAGGTGCAAAAAATTTGGCAAATCTTCTCAGTAAACAAAAAGAATTTGTTTTCGATACCGAGACCGATTCGTTAAATGTTTTGGAAGTTAAACTTGCAGGAGCGTCATTTTGCATCAAAAAAGGAGAAGCATATTTTGTTGCAGTAAATCCTTATTTGGAACAAACCGATTTGTTTGCAGTAAATTTGGAAGATAGACTTAACATAAACGAATTTATAAAAATTTTCAAACCCGTTTTTGAAAATAAAAACATAAAAAAGATATGTCAAAACGGTAAGTTTGATATTGGTGTTTTAAGGCATTATTCGATTCACCTTCAAGGTTTTTATTTCGATACGATGCTTGCCAGTTATTTAATAGACCCGGATCAAAAACACGGGATGGATGCATTAGCGGAAAAATACTTAAATTACAAACCGATTCCCTTTTCTGAAATAATCGGCCCCAAAAAAGACCCTTCCAAAATATTTTCCGTTGAACTTAAAACTTTAAGTAATTATGCTTGCGAAGATGCCGATATTACTTTTCAACTTTATAAAGTTTTGAAAAATATTCTTAAAAAAGAAGGACTTGAAAAATTAGGGAACCAAATAGAATTTCCTCTTGCCCCTGTTTTGGAAAAAATTGAATACAACGGAGTTAAACTGAATGTAAAAACTTTAAAAAATTATAGTAAAGATTTAGATATTTTAATATCAAATTATACAAAAGAAATTTTCAAATTAGCCGGAGAAGAATTTAATATTAATTCACCCAAACAACTACAAACAATATTATTCGAAAAATTAAAACTTAAACCGAGCAAAAAAACAAAAACCGGTTATTCTACCAATGCAAAAGCTTTGGAACTGTTAAAAGGTGAACATGAAATAATAGACATTTTACTAAATTACAGACAAACTACAAAATTAAAATCTACTTATGCAGATGCTTTGCCTAAAATGGTAGATGGAAATCATAGAATTCACACAACATTCAATCAAACAATAGCCTCTACCGGAAGACTTTCCAGTATAAATCCAAATTTGCAAAATATTCCCGTAAGAACGGAAATGGGAAGAGAAATTAGGAAGGCATTTATTCCTACAGATAAAAATTACTTGATATTAAGTGCCGATTACAGTCAAATTGAACTTAGAATAATGGCACATTTAAGCGGAGATAAAGCAATGATTAAAGCATTCAAAAACGGCGAAGACATACATCGTTCTACTGCTGCCTTGGTTTTTTCCGTAAATCCGGAAGATGTAACACCCGATATGAGAAGAAAAGCAAAAGAAGTTAACTTCGGCATATTATACGGAATAGGTGCTTTCGGTTTGGCATCAAGATTAGGAATTACCAGAACACATGCTAAAGAAGTTATTGATACTTATTTCGAAAAATTTTCCAGTATAAAAAACATGATTGAAAAATTAATCGAAAAAGCAAAAGAAAACGGTTACGCAGAAACGATAAACGGAAGAAGAAGATTCTTAAAAAACTTAAAAAGCAACAACAGAGTTGTTAGACAATTTGAAGAACGTGTTGCAACTAACATGCCAATTCAAGGAACTGCAGCCGATATGATAAAAATTGCAATGATAAAAATCCATAACGAATTGGAAAAAAGAAAAGCAAAAACCAAAATGATTTTACAAGTTCACGACGAATTGCTTTTTGATGTTCATAAAGCGGAATTAGATGAAATTAAACCGGTAATAAAAAATTTAATGGAAAATGCCATGAAACTTGATGTTCCGATAATTGCAGAAACCGGTACGGGAAATAATTGGCTTGAAGCTCATTAACATTTATTATCCCGTTACTTTTTTTGAAATTTAAAATATTTAAATAATTAAAAAGTTCTTTCGTTTCTAAAATCATTCTATAAATTCAAGTAGAAAAATCTAAAACTTTTTAGTTATTTTTCCGATAGTTTAACCAAACAATAAATAATATAAGGAAGAAACATGGCATTCCCATCACCTTTTTTTAAGTGGAGACCTCATCCGTGGCACGGTCTTGAAGTTGGAAAAAAACCGCCGGAAATTGTAAGCGCTTATATAGAAATAACACCTTTCGATTTTGTGAAATACGAAGTAGATAAATCGACAGGATATTTACGCGTTGACAGACCTCACAGAACCTCATCGCAACCACCGTCGTTATACGGTTTTATTCCCAGAACATATTGCGGAAGAAGAGTAAAAAAACTTTCTCCCAAAGCCAAAAAAGGAGACGGCGACCCGTTGGATATTTGTATTATTAGCGAAAGACCAATTAACAAATCGGAAATTATTTTGGATGCTCAAGTTGTTGGCGGTTTCCAAATGATTGACCACGGTGAGGCCGACGATAAAATTGTTGCTGTTCTTGTAAACGATAATGTTTGGAAAGAGGCTAAAAATATTACGGATTTACCTCATGTAATTGTTGAAAGATTAAGACATTATTTTCTTACTTACAAATTGGTTCCGGGTGAAGAAACAAAAACAACAATCGAAAAAGTTTACGGACGTAAACATGCATTAAAAGTTGTTGAAGCCGCAATGTCCGATTATATTGAAGAATACGGTGCTTAATATTTTTTAATACGGACGTAAATATACCGTATTTTCGTCCGTTTCTATTTTTTGTAAACTTTAAGTAAATTAAATTTCCATTTTACATTGATTTTACTTTCCAAAATTAAAGTATGTTTTTACAACTCACCACAGTTTGTTACGAAATTTTACAATTTACTTTTTGATTTCCTTGTGGTTTCTTTTTCAATTACCTTTACTGTTTATGCATTGTTAAATAATACTTTTTATTTATAAAGAAATTGATATTTTTATAATTCAAATTGCAGAATTTATTAAAAGAACAAAAACATTTTGAATAATATTAACCTTGAAAAAGAGTATTTAAACTCTTCCGATGTTCATCTTATTTCTTATGAAAATAAAGAAATAATTTTAGTGGGAACAGCACATATTTCCAAACAATCCGCCAAATTAGTAGAAGATGTTATTAAAGGTGAAAAACCGGACGTTGTGTGTATCGAACTGGATGCTCAACGCATGGAAGCATTGTCGAATAAAAAACGTTGGGAAAATTTAGACCTCAAAACAATTATCAGAAAGAAGCAATTCAGTACATTAATTGTAAACATAATACTTTCTTCTTACCAAAAAAAATTAGGCAGTAAGCTGGGCGTAACACCCGGCTTGGAACTTTACCAAGCTGCAAAAGTTGCAAAAGAAATGAACATTCCCATTGAGTTAAGTGATAGGGATGTTAGAATAACATTAAAACGTGCTTGGCATTCAATGAGTTTATTCCAAAAATTTAAATTTATTTCCCTTGGTATAGTTAGCATTTTCGAAAGAGAAGAAATTTCGGAAGAAGAGCTTGAAAGATTAAAAAGCAAAGATGTAATTACAGAATTAATGAATGAACTTGGTAAAGCAATGCCAGTACTTAAAACGGTCTTAATTGATGAACGCGATTCTTTTCTTGCAAAAAAAATTAAAGATGCAAAAGGAGAAAAAATTATTGGAGTTGTTGGTGCCGGTCATTTGCAAGGTATTATAAAAAAAATAAACGGTAATGAAAATATAAATTTGGAAACGATAAAATCAATTCCCAAATCTTCTGCATTAGTAAAAATTATAGGCTGGGCAATTCCCGTTTTAATTATAGGTTCAATAATCCTAATCGGTTATAATCAAGGAATAAAAGCAGCAGGAAATAATTCTTTGTATTGGTTTCTGGCAAATGGTATTCCAAGTGCTTTCGGTGCTTTATTGGCTTTGGCTCATCCTTTTACAATATTGGCGGTTTTTATTGCCGCACCCTTTACAAGTTTAACACCTTTAATAGGCGCCGGTTATGTTGCCGCTTTTGTTCAAACTTATTTTGTTCCTCCGGTAGTTTATGAAATTCAAAATGTTAGTGAAGATATAAATAAATTTTCGATGTGGTGGAAAAACAAATTATTTAGGATTATTCTTGTTTTTATTCTTTCCGGTTTGGGAAGTGTTTTGGGAACTTACGTAGGAGCATACAAAATAATTTCCGATTTATTTTAATATGATTTTTTCTAATAATAAAAAGATAATTTCATTTTGAAACTATTCATAATCAAAAAACATCAAAATCAAATTATTTATTAAATGATTAAATCATTTCACTTAACAATTCTTTTCTTGGTTTTGGAATAACAACTTTGTTTACAAGCAAGCCTTTTTCCGAAATTAATTTTGCACCGGCATCAATTGCAGTCTGAACGGCAGCAACATCACCTGTTAAGGTACAAAAAGCTTTACCGCCCAAAGCCATTGCCAATCTTACTTCAATCAATTTTACAGAAGCGGATTTAACCGCTGCATCAGCACCTTCTATTAAAGAAGCAACTGAAAATGATTCTAAAATTCCCAATGCTTCCAAGGCTTGAACATTTGAATGGCCTGATATAGCCGGAAAAATATCTTTATGCACATTCGGAATTATAAAAGTATCGATAACGGCAAAATCCATTTGATTGGTTGCAGAATTTACGGAAGACTGAACTGCTGCAACCTCTCCACCAATTAAAACCATATATTTACCGGAACAAATTGAACGAGAAATAATCAATTCAACTTCCGATGTTTTAAGCATTATATCGGCCGCTTGCATTCCGGCAGCTATACTAGATAATTCTATTAAACCAATGGAATTCATTTCCATATTTAAGTCCTTAATTTAATTTTAAGTTTATTTTCTTTCTATAAGTATATAAGTGTCCGTTATTTCCACAACCTTTCCGCTTAATGAAGCATGAATTTTTGCTCCCAAATTTCCTTGATGAATATTTGCAATCAAATCGCCTTTTTTAACTGTGCTCCCTAATTTAATTTCCGGTTTTGCCGGAGCACCTACATGTTGTTTTAATTTTATTTTAACTTTTTTCGGCAAGGGAAATTTTTTTACAAATGGAGTTGGATAATCATAATTTTCTATATTTAATTTTTTCATTAGTTGCTTTGTAGGTACGTTTCTTCCGTTACGAATAGGATGGACTTTTAAAGGCTTTGATTGGTTAAATACTATTCCTTTTTCTTTAAGGTATTTTTTTCCTTGGTTGCAGGCTTCACGCGGATATAAATCTTCCGGACATGCATATAAAGTGCATAAACCGCACGAACTACACAAATCCGAAAAAACATTCCATAGCTTTTTACCCGACTTTGTAAAACTTAAACTACGCATTACTTTATGCGGTTGCACATCGTAGCCTAATAAACCTCTCGGACAAAATTCCGTACAATAACTACACTGATCGCATGCCGATTTACCAATTCGATTCATACTTTTAATATTACGATTTAATCTTTTAACCAAATAATGATTTTTGGGTAATACAATTATGCCTCCTGTTGTTTTTGTAATTACTTCCTCGAAATCGAAAGTTATAGTTCCCATCATTATTCCGCCTATAAAAACAGCGGAATTGTTTATATCCGGAGTTCCTACAAAGTTTAAAATATCTTTTAGCTTGGTACCCACCGGCACGAAAAAAGCCGATGGTTTTTTAACTGCTCCGGCAACGGAAACAAATTTTTCCGTTACTGGCAAACCTTTATAAGCATTCGATATATTGAAGAGAGTTTCCACATTGTTTACAACAACATTAACATCCAAAGGAATTCCTTTGGGCGGAATAAGTCTGTTTGTTAAGTTATAAACCAATTCGTATTCGTCACCTGCCGGATAATAATCTTTCAGATAGTTTGTTTCTATATTCAAGTTGTTGGTATGTTTTTCAATTTCCGATATTGCTTTTGTATTTTTAGCTTTTATACCGAACATTCCTTTTTTAGCTTTCGTACTTTCAATTAAAAGTTGCATGCCGTTTACTATATCGGAAGCAAAGTTTACCATTAGTTCATAATCTTTGTGTAACAAAGGTTCACATTCTGCACCGTTACCAATAACAAATTCCACATTAGAGTTTGCTTTAATATGAGTGGGAAATCCGGCACCGCCGGCACCAACAACACCTGCATCAAATATTTTTTCGGAAATATTCATGAATATGTTAATTTCTTTTTATTACAACTACCGTTTTATCGTCTTGATATTTACTGTTTTCCGTAGAAAACTTTAATACGTCGTCAATAATATGAATAGCAATTTCTTTAGATGATTTTTTCATATTTTTTCTGATAACTCGTTCCAATCTTTTTTCTTCATAAAATTGGTATTTATCATTTGCCGCTTCGGTAATTCCGTCTGTGTAAATAACCAAAACATCTCCTTGGTCAAAATTCAAACTATCGGTATCATACTTTGAATGAGGTGCCGGACCTAAGAGCGGGCCTGTAGGACTTAAATAAGTTAAACGTCTGGATTTTCCTTTAATAAAAATGGGAGGATTATGCCCGGCATTGGCAAAAAGCATAAGACCTTTATTATCGTCTGAAATTTCACCGTAAAAAAGTGTTGAAAATTTATCATCGCTGAAAATTTTATTAACCAATTCATTCATTCGTTTCATCATGGGAGAAATTTTCATTTGTAAATTACCAGCCATTCTTATGGCACCGGAAATATACATAGCTTCTGCAGAAGCGCTTAAACCTTTTGAAGCGGCGTCTCCAACAACAATACCAAGCCTTTCTTCGTCGTTACCAATTTTTATATAATCGTAAAAATCACCTCCTACAATTTCCGCAGGCATTGTTATACCGAATATTTCGTAAGAGTGAAAAATGTATTCGTGTTCCGGCAAAATACTTTTTTGTAATTGTTTTGCTTTGTCTATGTTTGCTATCAAATTGCTTCTTGACGAATAAAGTCTGCGTTCTCTTATTTTGGAGGTTAAAACCGTTGCAACAATATTAAGAACATAACGTAATTCTCTGTCAATCATTTCTTTACTGCTAACGGAAAGTAAATATTCGTAATATTCTTTACCATTAATTCTTTTTTTATCGCCAATTCCGGAAGCTGAAAATTTGATAATTCCTTTATCTTTTAATAATTGATTTGTCTCGGTTGCAAGTATTGTTCTATCTTCGGAAATTCTATCGAATATAGGATAATTGCCAATTAAAAGTTCAAAATCTTTTTTAATTTTTTTTACCGAACCGAGTTGAAGCAAAAGTTTATACGATTTTTTTTCCGTATCCAATTTATAAATTCTTCCGCCGTTAATATTTATTTTTGCACTGTTCACAAGTTGTTTTAATACTTCGATAAGTAAATCTTTTTCCGTTTCGAAATTTTTTGAAGCCAATGCATCTATTGTTTTGAATAATCTTTTTTGTTCCATGTTAATATTTGTTTTGATTTGTAAATATTACACTTAAATATAATAAGAATCAATTTGATTATGTGAATAATATTTTAAGAGTTTATTTTTCAATTAGAATTTATTTAGTAGAAAAATATTATTCCATATAGCTTTTCGTAACTATCTTTTATATGATAAATTAACTTGGAATTCGATACTTGTAAAATTTTTCATTTTACCTTTATTTGACATAATTGTAATTATTAGATATTTTATGCTGAAAATTATAAAGAATGCTATAATTACCGTAAGTTCGAAAGTTAAATTAAGATTCGAAAGTTAAATTAAGAATTGATATATAAAAAGGATTTTTACTATGGAAACATTGTCCAGATTAAAATCTTTCGGTTTATTCGGCGGTATAATTATTTTCTTTATAATTTTATTGTTACCGGTACCAAACGGAATGAAAATTGCATCGTGGCATACAACGGCTGTTGCATTGTTAATGGCGGTATTTTGGATTACCGAAGCTATTCCATTATATGTTACGGCTTTAATTCCAGTAATATTATTTCCGCTATTACAAATCTCAACAATTCGTCAAACAACCGCACCGTTCGGACATCCGCTTATATTTTTATTTTTAGGTGGATTTTTATTAGCCGAAGCTATTCAGAAATGGGGACTACATAAACGTATAGCATTAAAAATAATCAAATTCATTGGTGTTAGTCCTAAAAAAATTATAGCCGGCTTTATGCTGTCGTCTGCCTTTTTAAGTATGTGGATTAGCAATACGGCAACAACTTTAATGATGCTTCCAATCGGTTTATCGGTAATTTCCGTAATAAAATCTTCTGCAAGTTTAACAAGTAAAGAACAAAGAAATTTTTCCGTTGCTTTATTGCTTTCAATTGCTTATTCCAGCAGCATCGGGGGTATCACAACATTAATCGGAACTCCGCCGAATGCTCTTATGTCCGCATTTATGATGGAAACTTACAAAATTGACGTTGGTTTTGCAAAATGGATGCTTATAGGTTTTCCCTTTACTGTAATTACATTACCTTTAACATACATACTTTTAACAAAAGTAATTTTTAAGTTGGACATTAATTTAAATCTAAATGCTTCCATAGTTGAAAACGAAATAAAAAAAATAGGGGAAATAACTTTTGAAGAACGGATAGTGGAAATTGTTTTTTTTCTAACTGCAATATTTTGGATATTCCGTCCGTTCCTAACAAAATATATTCACGGTCTCTCGGATTCTGCTATTGCAATATTTGCTTCTATTGTTCTTTTCATTATTCCAAGCTCAAAAAAATCCACTATTCTTGAATGGAAAGATTCAAAAAACATTTCATGGGGAATTTTAATTTTATTCGGAGGCGGTTTATCGCTTGCCGAAGGTATTAAAAACAGCGGACTTTCCGCATGGATTGCCAAAGCAATTTTAAGCACGGGAAATATTCCAATTATAGTAATGATTGTTTTGCTAACTGCTGCAATTATTTTTTTAACGGAATTAACAAGCAATACTGCAACAACCGCTGCATTTCTTCCGATTATTGCTTCCATCGGTGTTGGAATGGGAATTAATCCTTTGCAATTTGTTGTTCCGGCAACAATTGCCGCAAGTTGTGCTTTTATGTTGCCAGTTGCCACTCCTCCCAATGCAATTATTTTCAGTAGTAAAGAAATAAGAATTAAAGATATGACTCGTGCCGGAATTCTTTTGAATATAACTTTTGTTGTTATTATTGTATTGCTTAGTAGTTTGTTGGGCGGTGTTGTATTTGGATATTAAACCATTTAAATTTAAACTATACGGGAACAATCATAAAAGTATTTCGGTTAAATATAATATTATTTACAATACAATTTTTTTTTGAAGATAAAAATTGTTTGTAATTTAAACTTAATATTACTTTGTTTAGGAATTGTATTAGAGTA
This sequence comes from Melioribacteraceae bacterium, assembly GCA_026983755.1. The sequence continues at coordinate 20,559 of JALSTL010000200.1, forward strand.
TTCAAATGTTTATTTTAAGTATATTCTTAAAAATAATTCGGGCATAATATGAAAAGAACAATTGCGTTTATAATGTTATTATTCTCTACAATTTCTTTGGCTCAGGAGTTAAATGCAAAAGTAACGGTAAATTTCGAGCAGTTGCCTGCCGCTTATAAAGACAAATTGGAAAATTTTGCCAAAGACGTTCAAGAATATTTAAACAATAATAAATTCAGTAATAACGATTGGGAAGGAGAAGCTATTGAATGTAGCTTTAACATATTTTTTACATCCGCTTCCGATGAATCAAAATATCAAGCTCAAGTTGTGGTTGTTAGTCAAAGACCCATTTATCGGTCAAAACAAAAAGCTATAATGTTAAAAGTTTCCGACCCCAATTGGAAATTCGAATATAATAAAAGTCAAGCTTTCTATTACAATGAAAGTGAATTTAATCCGCTTTTAAGCTTTTTGGATTATTATGCTTATTTAATTATCGGAATGGATTTGGATTCATACAATCCTATGGGTGGAACGGAAGTTTTTACCAAAGCGGCAAATATTGCAACGTTAGGTGCAAGCAGCGGATATTCAAAAGGTTGGGCAATTGAAACTTCCAATTATAATAAACGCAGTGTTGTTGACGATTTGCTTAGAACAAGATTCCAAAAATTCAGAATGGCACTTTATGATTACTACTATAACGGTTTGGATATTTTAAAAGAAGATCCGAAACTGGCAAATGAAAATATTGCAAAGTTGGTTTATACTTTGGAAAAATTAGAAGACAAAGTAGGAAGAATGAATATTTTACTTAGAGTCTTTTTTGATACGAAACATAAAGAACTTTATGCATATTGTAAAAGTAACCCGGATAAAACTTTACTAAAACGATTAATAAGAATTGATCCCTCACATACAACTACGTATGAGCAGAAGAAGGATAAACAATAGCAATTTTAGTCAAAAAATAAAAAAACCCTTTCATACGTAAAGGGTTTTTTAGTGGTAAAAATCTTTTAGATATCTTTTTGATAAACTCTGTATTTTTTATATAATTCACCGTTCATTGCTTTGGCACCTCGGTTCATCATGTCGTTATCTTCAAGTATCCAACTGGCTTCACCTTTAAGAATTCCAATTTTTTCAGCACGTTTTGCAATTTCATAATAAAAAACAGCATCCAAACCTTTCTTCTGGTATTCTGGAATTATCCCAAGCGTGATAATTCTTGCCCAAGTTATATTTTTCTTTTGAGTAAATAGTTTAATAAATCCAAATGGAAATAAGCGACCGTTCATATTAATAAATATTTCATTGTAATCTAGCATACCAAGGGCAAATCCGATTGTTTTGCCGTCAATTTCTCCGAATAAAACTATTTCCGGTTGAATTAAAGGTTTTAAGTTAGAAGCCAATAAATCTATCTCTTCTTCTGTCATAGGAATAAATCCCCAATTAGGAGCCCATGCACTATTGTAAACATATTTTACTTTTTCAAGTTCGGACTTAAAATTTTTCATATCGACGGTACGAATTTTTAATCCGGCTCTTTTTTTTGCAATTTCGGCAATTCTAACTAATTTTTCAGAAGCTAACATTTTTTTATTATCAATTCTGTAAGCCAATAAGTCTTTAATTTTTTTCAATCCGTAATTTTCTAATAAATCCATATAATATTTAGGATTATAAGTCATCATCAATCTCGGCGGATCATCAAATCCTTCAATCAGCAATGCATACTCGTCATTACTGGAAGGATTTGCCGGACCACGCATTGCATCCAGACCTTTATTTTTCAACCACTTCTCTGCTTCTGCCAATAGTTTGTTAGCTACCTGTTGGTCGTTAATAGATTCGAAAAATCCGAAAAAGCCGATGTTTTCGTTATGAGTTTTATTATGAGCATCATTTTTTATTGCCGCAATTCTACCGGCAAGTTTACCGTCTTTTTCCGCCAAAAACATTTCCATTTCTGCTTCTTTGAAAAACGGATTTTTCTTTTTATCAAGAATTTGTTTCTTCTCCATAAATAGGGGCGGGACCCAATTTTTATCTCCATTATAAACAACCCAAGGGAACTTTAAAAATTGTTTGAATTCTTTTTTTGTTTTAACGGGTTTTACACTAATATTGCTCATAATTCATCTCCTTAAAATAAAAAGCATATCAAAACGATATACATAATTATTTTTAATTATAATTTAAATCAAACCTAATTTTTTACCCACTCTTTCAAAAGTATCAATAATTTTTTCCAGATGATGTTCCTCGTGTGTAGCCATGTAGCTTGTTCTCATCATTTGTCTTCCTTCAGGAACACCGGGCGGAACAAACACATTAACAAAAATACCTTCGTCATATAACATTTTCCACATTTGCAAAGCAATATCATCGTTGCCAACAATAACGGGAACAATGCCGGTTCTTCCTTCAATTACATTAAAACCGGAATTGATAAAGCCTTCTCTTATTTTTTGTGCATTACTAATAAGTTTTTCTACTCTTTCGGGTTCTTGTTCTAAAATTTCCAAAGCGGCTAATGCGGCAGCTACGGAAGAAGGAGTTGGTGATGCACTAAAAATTAGAGCCGGAGCAAAATGTTTGATATAATTTATTACTTTGGCATCACCAGCAACAAAGCCACCCAAACTGGCAAATGTTTTGCTAAAAGTTCCCATTGTTAAATCCACATCATCAACCATATCAAATTCACTTGCCGTTCCTCTTCCGCCTTTGCCAATTACACCAACAGCATGTGCGTCGTCTATTAACGTTTTGGCATTATTTGCTTTGGCCAATTCAACTAATTTCGGTAAATCAACTATTTCTCCGCCTGTGCTGAAAACACCGTCACTTATAATTAATTTAGGTTCTTCCTTGGGTAATTTTTCTAAAACTCGTTCAAGGTCTTTCATACTATTATGTTTATACCTAACAATATTTACACCCATACCTTTTGCAATAAAATTACCTGCAACAATACATGCATGATTATCCTTATCAGAAACAATGTGTTCGCCTCTGTGAACAAGAGTGGGAATTATTGCTTGGGCGGTTTGGTAACCGGTGCTTATTAACAGAACCGCTTCTTTACCGAGAAATTTTGCCAATTTTTTTTCAAGTTTTACATGCAAGTCAATTGTTCCGGTCAAATATCTTGAACCCGAACAACCTGTACCGTATTTGTGAACTGCATTTATTGCAGCTTCTCTTACTTTCGGATGAGCAGTTAATCCCAAATAATTATTTGAGCCGGCCATAATAACTTTTCTGCCTTCAATATAAACTTCCGGACCTTCATTTTCTTGAATTTCCCTGAAGTACGGATAAATACCTGCCTCTTTAACATCATCGGCTCTGGTAAAATCATAACATTTTTTAAATAAATCCAAACTATCCTCCGATTAAAATAAACTATTTTTCTTTATATTTACAGATTAGTAAATTTTCCAAAAAAAAAACTATCATTATAAATAACTAAAATCAAATAAAAATGAAAAATAAGAAAATAGCTGTTGTAACTGGCGGAACAGGTTTTGTAGGAAGTCACCTGGTTGATCTTCTTTTGGAAAAAGATTTTCATGTTAAATGTATTACTCGAAAAACAAGTAACCTTAGATGGTTAAAAGGCAAAAACGTTGATATTTATGATTGCGGATTATTCAACAAAGATGAATTAAAAAAAGTTTTGGCAAATGCAAATTATTTGTTTCATGTTGCCGGTGTTGTTCGCTCCAAAAATAAAAAAGGTTTTTTTAAAGGTAATGTTGAAACTACAAAAAATCTACTGGAAGCCACGGCAGAAATAAATCCTGATATTGAAAAAATAATTATAGTAAGCAGTTTAACCGCTTGCGGTCCGTCGTTAAACGGTAAACCGTGCACGGAAAAAACAACACCGCATCCAATTACCACTTACGGTAAAAGTAAACTAGCAGAAGAAGAATTAGCCAAATCTTTTTTCGATAAACTACCGATTACCATTTGCAGAGCACCGGCTCTTTACGGAGAAAGAGAAACGGATATTTACGCAATGTTCAAAGGGTTTCAAAAAGGTATTATGACGTTGGTTGGTTTTAACAATAAAAAACTTAGCTTGTTAAATGGTAGAGATTTTGTAAACGGTTTATATTTGGCAGCTCTTTCAAATAAAACTAGCGGTGAAATTTATTTCATTAGTTCCGAAAAAATTTATGATTGGAATATTATCAGTAACGAAATGGAAAAAGCTATCGGTAAAAAAGCAATCAGATTAAGAATACCGCATTTTATTATTTATATATTAGGTGCTGTTTCTCACTTCTTAAATTATTTTACTTCCAAACCCGCTACCTTTAATTTGGAAAAGGCTAAAGATTTTGTGCAAGAAAATTGGACTTGTGATGTTTCAAAAGCTAAAAGAGATTTTAACTACAAACAACAAATATCACTTTCCGAAGGTATAAAAAGTACTGTCGATTGGTACAGAAAAAATGATTGGTTATAGTTTTTACATTAGATATTTAATCCGATTTTTTTAAATTTGCAATCCACTTTTTAAATAAAAAAAAGAGTAAAATGAAACTATCTTATATTGATACCGGTAATTTCTTAAGAAGTCTTTTGATACTTATTAAAAAAGATAATATAATTCATAAAAAAGAAGTTGAACTGCTAAAAAAAATTGGTAATGAATTAGGCTTTGAAAAAGAATTCTACGAAAAAACAGTTGAGGAATTTTTATTGAAAGATAAAATTGATTTATCAATTCCCAAATTCTCTTCGGTTAAAGTTACAATCAAATTTATTTACGACGCTATTAAAATGGGTTTTGTAGATAATTATTTTCACATTAAAGAACTCGAATGGTTATATGATGTTGCAACAAAAAACAAAATACCTTCAAAATTTATAGACAAAAAAATAATTGAATATTTAAGAATATATCCCGAAAAGAAAAAAGAACTTGCGGATAAATGTTATAAAAGACTGAAGAGAAAATATAGAATTTAATTCATCATTTTAAATACAGAACAATTTTCGCAAACCGGAAAAGTTTTACGATAAATTTTTTTTAATTTTTATTTTTTCAAACTTAAAAAACTTCTCACCGCCATAAAAACTAAAAGCTAATATTTTACATCAAATTTCCAATTGGATAAAGTAAGTTAATAAAAATATATGTTACACTTGTTGAAGTGTGAAAAAAATTTCAAAAAATAATATTCTTTTGAAACGGAAAATATTTGTAACTTTATTTTTTTTAATATTTTTTAGTTCTAAATAATTTATGCAGAAGACCGGCGGGAAATAAATTATAAAATAAAACGAAATAAATTGTATAATTTATCGCACCGCATTTTAACAAAAGCATTTATTATTCGGCAGGTAAATATAAGTGGTAATCAAGGAGCAAAAAAAATGGCATTATTATTTAAAAATACCAAAGATTTGGAAAGTAAAATTGATACCTATTTGGATTTAATTGTAAAAGGCGGATTTTTATTCAAACAAGGTGTTAAATATTATTTGGAAGAAGAAACCGATGAATTTGAGAAAAGAATAACAAGTATAGACAAAACCGAAACCGATGCGGATATTTTACGCCGAGAAATAGAAACCAAACTATATTCGGAAACTCTAATACCCGAATCAAGAGGTGATGTTCTTGGTATTTTGGAAGCTTGTGATAAAGTACTAAATTTAACCGCAGAAACATTGATACAATTTTCAGTTGAAATTCCGTTTTTTCTACCGGAGCTTAAAAAAAAATATTTAGACTTAAGCGAAGCTTCCATTTCCGCTCTCGAAGAAATGGTTGCAGCCGTTAGAGCTTATTTTAGAGATATTACAAAAGTACGCGATCATATTACAAAAGTTCAACTTTACGAATCCGAATCAGATAGAATTGCCGTAAAAATAAAACAGAAAGTATTCAGATCCGATATTAGTCTTAGCCAAAAAATGCACATGCGTTATTTTGCTTTGCATATAGAAAACATTGCCGATGAAGCGGAAGATTTATGCGACAGATTATCTATTGCGGTAATTAAAAGGTACATATAATACTTTCAATTTTAATATATTAAGTTTTGATATAATAATATTAAAGGATATTACATATTCATGATTTGGTTTTATCTAATTAGCGGTTTGTTTTTAGGCTGGTCTTTGGGTGCAAATGATGCCTCTAATATTTTTGGAACAGCCGTTGGTACCAGAATGATTAAGTTTAGAACGGCCGCAATTATTACTACAATATTCGTAATACTCGGCTCGGTTATAAGCGGAGCCGGAGCAACTCATACGTTAGGAAAGTTAGGAGCCGTTAATGCTATTGCCGGTTCTTTTACCGTTGCATTAGCCGCCGCCACTACAGTTGCTTGGATGACCAAACTAAAATTACCGGTTTCATCCTCTCAAGCAATTGTAGGTGCAATTATAGGTTGGAATTTATTTACCGGTTCGCCAACGGATATTAATTCTCTTACAAAAATCATTTCAACTTGGATAATTTGCCCTTTATTAACAGCTTTTTTTTCATTTCTGTTGTACAAAATAACAATTAAAATTCTTTATAAAATTAACATTCACATTTTGGAACAAGATGTTTATAATAGAATTGGTTTGGTTTTAGTCGGAGCATTCGGAGCTTACAGTTTAGGAGCAAATAATATTGCCAATGTTATGGGAGTATTCGTTCCCTCATCTCCTTTTTCATCATTATCATTTGGCAATTTCTTCTCAATAAACGGAACTCAACAATTATTTTTGTTGGGTGCAATTGCAATAAGTGTTGGTGTATTTACATATTCGTATAAAGTTATGATGACCGTAGGAAACGATTTGTTCAAACTTACACCGGTTGCCGCATTGGTTGTTGTTTTAGCCGAATCGATTGTACTTTTTCTCTTCGCTTCAAAAAGTTTGGAGCGTTGGCTTATAAGTCACGGATTACCGCCAATTCCTCTGGTTCCCGTTTCAAGTTCGCAAGCTGTTATTGGAGGCATTATTGGTATTGTATTAGCAAAAAAAGGCAGAGGTATCAATTATAAGTTATTAGGCAAAATTTCTTCCGGTTGGGTTACAACTCCAATTATTGCGGCAATAATAAGTTTTGTTTCTCTCTTTTTTGTACAAAATGTTTTTGAGCAAAAGGTGGTTCAACCTTCTAATAACAAAGATGTAAATGTTGAACATCAAATTAAAATTAACAAGAAAGTATTTCATATACCCGACAAAACAGATATAAAAAGCAAAGTGCCGGATAAATTTAGGAAACAGAAAAGTATAAGTTCAAAAAATCGTATAAATAATCAATGAAATATTTTATTTTGCGAAATTTTCCGTAATTATTGTAAATATTAAAGATAATAAAAATACCCGGTAGAATTCTAATCGTCTTTTCTAATCTTATATGTTTGAAATTATGTAGTTCATTTTATTCTGTATTTCTAATATATACTTAAAAGGTTCGGCTTTATTTGGCATTACTAAAATCAAAGAGAGGAATGTCTGTGGTACGTTTTGCGTTAACTAGTGCGAATAAAATTTAATTACTCTTTCAATTGCTTTTTTACTAACTTCATTAAACTCATCGGAAGTAAAAGCTTTCATTATACTGTTCGGGGTGGAACGGTAAACTCCTTTTTCCATATATCCGGCTCCTTCATAAGCTCCTATTTGGTTTTCGGGAGCATCTTTTACGGGTGTTGGAATCGGAGTTGTACTTTTTACCAAATCAGCCCATTTGTTTTTGAAGTTTACAAGTGTTGTAATATTCGGTTCCCAAGGTTCAACATCTAGCGGATAAAAATCTTTATAAGCAACTTCGGAAGTATAATATTCATCAGCTAATCCGGCAAGTCCGTGTCCGAACTCGTGAATAAATATTTGTCTGGCTTTTTCATTATGTGCGGCAACCATTGAATAAAAATTATAAATTGCTCCGCCTCCGTATTTATTAGTGTTTACCAAAATATAAATTTGATCGTACGGAGCATTTGCCGCAATATCACGAACTTTTTGATAATCGGTTGTCATTAAATACCGTTCACTATCAAATGTATAAAATGAAGAATTGAGCAATGTGTTTTTCCAAATACTATCGGCAGGTATATCAGTGCCGGATTCTTCGGAAAAAGCTTCTACCGCCCAAATATTTATTCGGTTATCAAGTTTATCGAACGGCGAATATGTAAATATATAATTTGAAAAACGTTCGCAATCCTTTGCAAACTTATCTCTTTCGGTTTTTGTATAACCTTCGGGTAAAAATACTATATCCAATTTATCCGAAGGATCTCCTGTGTAATGAACCGGTATTTTATTGTAGAGATTTTTTTTGTCTTTATTTATAAAATAATTATCAGGGCTAACGGCAACTTCATATTTTTTTTGAAATATATTTTTTCTGTCTCTGCTGTAAATTTCAATACGCACGGAATCTTTAGGAAACGGAAGTAAAACCGATTCTCGAAACGTACGTGATATTTTTTTCGCTTCGTCTGTTGTTTGCCATTCTTTAAAAAGAACCGAATAGCCGTGTGAATAAATTAAAGTATTTGATTCGGCATCAAAAACTTTTAGCATATAATTACCTAAATTCAATGTATCTATTAAATTGTATTTAGGTCCTGCCCAAAACGGTTCTTCTTTGAAATTTCCGAATGTATAATAATCGGTTTTATTGTTACCGGAATGGTAATAATCCAATCTTAGAGTTTTATCTTGAAAATATTTTTTAAAATCGGATTGAGCCAAACAAATATTAGATAAAAATATTATAAGCAAAATAAATATTATGGAATTTTTCATTTCATTTTCTCCTAATTACAAACAAATGAAAAATTTATTAGAATTACAAGGCTTCCTAACTTACGTTATGTAATATTAATGATTTTTTATCTTGAGCTAAGTGTTCAAGAAATTACTAATAGCTTGCTTGTTTTCTTTTGGGTGGAACGGTATTTTTTTCACAGACAGGAATGTCTGTGTTACATTTTCGTTTTTCGTCTAGTTTTTTTTCGTCTTACGTTACTTGTCTGCCTTCTTTTAGGTGGTACAGTTTTATATAACACGAGTTTTAATATGATTATTCCAAAGGATACGAAATCAAATCTTGAGAATTGAAAACATTTATCTTGACGTTATCTATTTGCTGCACACCGTAATTCTAAGAAACGGACTAGCTTTGAGAGAAAATAACTAGCCCGACTTCTTTTTGTTAGCACACGTTATAATATTTTTCAAAATTTAAGATTGCTAAAGCATACTCATTTAACGGTTTTAACATTCTTACGAATAACATCTAACATAATATTCATATCTTTAGTCATTCCATCTCCACTAAAACCTATTTCTTTGAAGTAAATTTTACCGTCCGGACCTATAAAATATTTTGTTGGTAATCCGGTAACCTCAAAACTTTTTACAACTTTATTGTTTTCATCAATTAGAACGGGAAAATTATATTGATCTTTTTCCATATATTTTTTTAAGGCATCAACCCGCTTCTTACCATGTAACTGTTCCTGTGTATTAATAGCAATAACCATAACATCGGAATCCTTTTTATGTTGTTCCCAAAATTTTTGTAAAAACGGGAAAGAAGCTTTACACGGTCCGCACCACGTAGCCCAAAAATCCAAAATTATAATTTTCCCTTTAAGAGAGGCAAGAGAAATTTCTTCGCCTTGCAGATTTTTCAATGTGAACTCGGGAGCATGTTTAGCATTTTTCATAAACATATTTTCAATTTCTTCTTTACGAAACGTACCGGCTTTCTTTTTAGCTTCTATAATTATTTGCTCAGCAGCTTTTTT
>JALSTL010000201.1 GCA_026983755.1 Melioribacteraceae bacterium
CCGGTTTCCTTAAAGTTGCCGATGCAATGCTAGATCAAGGGTTGGTTTAATTGTTTCCTTAAATGAAATATGAAAATATAAATAGAAACCAAGTAGAAGATATTTTTGGAAGCAGACTAAAAAAATTCCAAAAATTAATGAGCTTTAAAATACGGGATATTCTTCTTGTTTCAAGCTTATATGATAATTACGTATTCGAAGAAGACGGGAAATTATATGAACTAATAAGAGAAGAATACAGCTCGTTAAATTTAAGTAACGCACCGGATATTACTCATGTTACCACAAGTAAAGAAGCTCTTGCATTTATAGAAAGCGGCAAAAATTTTGATTTGATTATTACAACAATGCACATCGAAGATATGTATGTTGTAGATTTTGCAAAATTAATTAAAGCCAAAATCCCGAAAGTTCCAATTATTTTACTTGCCTACGATAATCTCGAAAGAAAAGAAATTGCCATGGAATCGGCTTCCACATTATTCGAAAGAATATTTATTTGGCAAGGTGATTACCGTTTGATAATTGCAATTATTAAATATGTGGAAGATAAATTAAATATTGAAAAAGATATTCAAGTAGTTGGAGTGCAAGCTATTATTCTTGTTGAAGATGATGTAAAATTTTATTCGATTTATTTACCGATAATCTACTCTCAAGTTTTCGAACAATCCCAGCAATTAATATCCGAAGGTGTTAATACAACACATAGATTTTTACGCATGCGTGCAAGACCCAAAATATTATTATGTACAACATACAACGAAGCTTGGGAATATTTCAAAAAATATCAACGATATATACTTGGTGTTATCTCTGATATTCATTTTAAACGAAACGGAAAAAAAGATCGTCAAGCGGGAATTCGTTTGGCTAAAGAAATTAAAAAAGTTCATGAAGATATTCCTATACTTTTACAATCAAGTCAAAAAGAATTTGAAAAAATTGCCTATCAAATAGGAGCATCGTTTTTATTAAAAAACTCACCAAGTTTGTTATCGGATTTAAGACGGTTTTTAAAAAACAATTTAAGCTTCGGAGATTTTGTATTTAGAACCAAAGAAGGAAAAGAAGTAGGAAGAGCACATAATTTAAGAACTTTGGAAAAACAACTTGCCGTGGTTCCCGAAGAAAGTATTTTGTATCATTCTGAAAAAAATCATTTTTCCAGTTGGTTAAAAGCACGCACGGAATTTTGGTTGGCACGTCATCTAAGATCTAAAAAAGTAACCGATTTCAAATCCGTTGAAGATTTGAGAAATCATCTGATCTCAAATATCCGACTTTATCGAGAAATGAGAGAAAGAGGAACAATAACCGAGTTTAATCCCGATACATTCGACCCTAAAAACAGTTTTGCTAAAATTGGAAACGGTTCCTTAGGCGGAAAAGCAAGAGGGCTTGGCTTTATAAATACTTTGCTTACCAATTATGCTTTATCTTTTAAATTCGAAGGAATAGATATTTACGTTCCTTCGGCTATTGTTTTGGCTACAGATGTTTTTGATCAATTTATGGAAGAAAATGATTTATTCGAATTTGCAATAACCGAAGAGGACGATGATGAAATAATTAGTCGCTTTCTTGAAGCGGAAAGATTTCCCAGCAAAGTTATTCTTAAGCTGATAGATTTTTTAAACATCGTAAAAACTCCTTTGGCAATAAGATCTTCCAGCTTATTGGAAGATTCGCAGTTTCAACCGTTTGCCGGAGTTTACGAAACATACATGATTCCAAATAAAGATTATGATGTTGATGTACGTTTGGACGAATTAATTCAAACGGTAAAACTTGTTTATGCTTCAACGTTTTCTTCAAAAGCAAAAGATTATCTTAAAGCCACATCTTACAGATTGGAAGAAGAAAAGATGGCTGTAATAATTCAGAAACTTGTTGGTACCGCACATTCCGAAAGATTTTATCCGGAAATTTCCGGAGTTGCAAATTCGTATAATTTTTACCCTATTTCACCTCAAGAATCCGAAGACGGAATAGCTTCAATTGCATTAGGCTTGGGTAAAACAGTTGTTGAAGGAGGCAATACGGTTCATTTTTGTCCGAAATATCCAAGACATTTAATGCATGCTTTTGCCAGCGGAAAATCTTTGGACGATGCTCAACAAAAATTTTATGCTCTTAATATCGAAGGAAATTTGTATCCGGGAGATAATCAAGTGCCTGAAAATTTGCTTGTTGAATATGATTTGTCGGTAGCGGAAAAAGACGGAACACTAAACTATGTAGGCTCTACATATTCACCCGAAAACGATGCAATTTACGACGGAATATCAAGACCCGGTTTAAGGCTTGTTACATTTGCTCCAATTCTAAAACATAATATATTTCCGTTACCCAAAATTTTGCAAATGCTATTTAGTTACGGAACGTGGGGAATGGGAACGCAAATAGAAATTGAATTTGCAGTAAATCTTTCCGTACCGCACGGAGAACTTATTGAATTTGCAATGTTACAAATGAGACCAATGGTTATGATGCGGGAATCCGCTTATATAGATTTTTCGGATATTGTATATGATGAAATTCTATGCATTAGCAATAAAGTTTTAGGTAACGGAATTATAGATAATATTTATGATATTATTTATGTTGATAGAGATAATTATGACAGAGGTAAAAGTAAAGAAGTTGCCGAAGAAATTACACGATTAAATGCCAAATTAATTGAAGAACAAAAACAATACATTTTAATAGGCGTTGGAAGATGGGGAAGTTTAGACCCTTGGTTAGGTATTCCTGTTACTTGGGATCAAATTTCCGGTGCAGCGGTAATTGTCGAAAGCGGATTTAAAGATTTTAAAGTTGAACCTTCGCAAGGTTCCCATTTCTTTCATAACATAACATCTTTTAGAATTGGTTATTTTACAATACAAGATTATAATAATGAAAATTTTATTGATTGGAAATGGCTGGCAAATCAAAAAGCTGTAGAAGAACTGAAATTTACAAAACACTTGGCATTCAAAAAACCATTGTTAACAAAAATAAGCGGGAAAAAAAATAAAGGTATTATATATAAAACGGAAGTGACTGAAACATAAAATAAACAATTGCAATTGCACCTTGCAATATAATAAATCACTAACTAATTAAATGATGTAAGGAGAAACATAATGTCACAATACGTAAAAGATTTGATGGCAGAAGTTAAAGCAAAAAATCCCAGCGAACCGGAATTTCACCAAGCTGTTGAAGAGGTATTAGAATCCCTTTCTCTGGTTCTTGAAAAACATCCCGAATACAGAGCTGCAAAGGTTTTGGAAAGATTGGTTGAACCCGAAAGAGTTATTACGTTCAGAGTTCCTTGGGTTGACGAACAAGGAGAAATTCATATTAATCGCGGTTATAGAATTGAAATGAATAGCGCGATTGGTCCCTATAAAGGCGGTTTACGCTTTCATCCCTCCGTTAATCAAGGTATTCTAAAATTTTTAGCTTTTGAGCAAGTATTTAAAAACAGTTTAACAACTTTACCAATGGGTGGTGGAAAAGGCGGTTCCGATTTCGATCCTCACGGAAAAAGCGATTTGCAAGTAATGAGATTTTGTCAGGCTTTTATGAGTGAATTATTCCGTCATATTGGTCCGAATACAGACGTACCGGCCGGTGATATTGGTGTTGGAGGAAGAGAAATAGGATATCTATTCGGTCAATATAAAAAACTTAGAAATGAATTCTCGGGAATATTAACCGGCAAAGGTTTGAATTGGGGCGGTTCATTAATTCGTCCGGAAGCTACTGGTTACGGTTCCGTTTATTTTGCTGCCGAAATGTTACAAACAAGAAACGATACAATGGAAGGAAAAACCTGCTTGGTTTCCGGTAGCGGTAATGTTGCTCAATATACAGTAGAAAAAATAAATCAACTTGGAGGTAAAGTGGTTACGCTTTCCGATTCCAGCGGTTACATTTACGACGAAGCAGGTATTGATGCCGAAAAATTAGCTTTTGTTATGGAATTGAAAAATGTTAAACGAGGTAGAATTAAAGAATACGCAGAAAAATATTCAAGTGCTGTTTATACTCCGGCAGATAGTAATGCAGAATTTAATCCTTTATGGAATCATAAAGCGGATTGTGCATTCCCTAGTGCAACACAAAATGAAATAAATGGTAAAGATGCACAAAACTTGATTAACAATGGCGTAACTGTTGTAAGTGAAGGTGCTAATATGCCTACTACTTTGGAAGGTGTAAATATATTCCTAGATAACAAAATTCTTTACGGTCCTGCAAAAGCTGCTAATGCCGGTGGTGTTGCCGTTTCCGGTTTGGAAATGAGTCAAAATAGTATGAGATATTCATGGACAAGAGAAGAAGTAGATCAAAAATTACATGGAATTATGAAAAGCATTCATAAAACATGCGTTGATACGGCAGAAAGATTCGGAACACCGGGTAATTATGTAAACGGTGCTAACATCGGAGGTTTCTTAAAAGTTGCCGATTCAATGATGGATCAAGGTGTTGTTTAGTAACCGGTTACTTAAGAATATTTTTTAGAGAAACTACTTAAAAAAAAATCCCTGTCCAATTACCGGCAGGGATTTTTTTTATAAATTTATTTGCTTTGTTTTATTCAACAACTTTGAATTCTATTCTTCTGTTCAAAGCTCTGCCTTTGGCTGTACTGTTATCTGCAATAGGAGATGTTTCGCCAAATCCCTTTGTTGTTAATCTGTATTTACTGATTCCGTGTTCAATCAAATATCTTTTAATAGCATTCGCTCTCATAATTGAAAGATATTGATTATAATCTTCTGCTCCGATATTATCGGTATGTCCTTCAATTCTAATTTTTATATCGGGATGTTTTTTTAGAACTTTAGTAACATCTACAAGAATTTTTTTAGATTTTTCCACTAAAATATCTTTATCGAAAACAAAATGTAAATTATGTAAAACGAAACCGTTTGAATTTAATAATTCTGTTTCCATTTTTTTTGCTTCGGGAGATAACTCCGTATCCTCGGTATTTGCATTCACTTCGGTATCGGTGTTTGTTTCGGTATTATAATTAACATTGTTATCTATAGAAGTTCCTTCGTAATTTCCGTCCGTAATTCTGAATTCAATTCTTCTGTTTCGTGCTCTTCCGTAGGCGGTATTATTATCGGCTATCGGATTTTCTTCACCGTGTCCGAATGTAGATAATCTGTTTTCATCAATACCATGGGCAACTAAAAAGTTTTTAACGGAAATTGCTCTTCTAAGAGATAAATCTTTATTGTAAGCTTCATCTCCCAAATTATTTGTATAACCATGAATTTCTACATTAACATCCGGATGTTTTTTCAAAACATCAACAGCTCTTAATAGAATAGTTTCAGAATCACCGGTTATTTTATCGCTATCATGCTTGAAGTAAACTCCTTCAAGAACAAATTGATCATGATTTTTAATTCCATTTTCTATTTGTACTCCGTTCATATCGGCCGGAGATTCATATTCGGGACATTCAACAGTAGAACCATTGTAAATACTAAATTCTATTCTTCTGTTTAATGCTCTGCCTATAGCTGTTTCGTTTGTTGCAATAGGTCTTCTTTCACCACATCCTGCGGTAAATAAGTTATTGCCGTTAATTCCTTTGGAAATCAAATAATTTTTAACGGTTTCGGCTCTCCTTTGCGAAAGATCCAAATTATATGAATCTTCACCAATATTATCGGTATGACCGGTTATTTGAATTTTTTCTTCAGGAAATTTTTGTAAAACCGAAGCAACACGGTTTAATATTATTTTTGATTCATCGGTTAAGCGATCCGAATCAAATTTAAAACGAACATTGTCAAGAACAAAAGCTTCTTTATTATTAATGGCTTTTTCAACAATTTTTTCTACAACCACGGTATCTTTTACTATTTTTTCTACCGGTACTTCTTTAACAACTTCCACTTCTTTTATACCCGGTGCATTGCATATTTTAGAGGAATCGCCTCTTGAGAAATACCATCTAATTCCCAAGTCGGCAGTCATATAAGAATCACCGTTGCTTTGTAATAATCCTTTTACTTCATTACGCGTATCGTTACCGTCTATTCTATTATTGGAAGCTGTTGTGTAATTGATTTCGGTTACTATACTTAAATCGTCAAACATTCTATATTCCAAACCACCGCCTAATCTTAATTGATAACCGTCCCAGAGTCCGTTAGGATCTTTTCTGATTTGACCTCTATTATCTTCCAAATAAGGATTGCTGAATTTATATAATGCGAAACCATAACCTGCATCCAAATATGGAGTTAAATATTCGCATGATAAAATTGTATAAACCACTTCCAAATTTATTGTACCCATATTAACTCTGTCAAAAACTTCGTTCCCGTTTTGTAAGGTGTAAGATTCCATAGAAAGAAGATTTCCCAATAATCTGAAACCTATATGTTCGGTTACGTTGTATCCTAAAGTTAAATTTAGTCCGTAGTTTCTGTGATTTGCAATTGAAGGACTTGATATTGTCATATAACGCGGATATGTTCCGCCAATACCAAGATACCAACTTGTTTTGTAAGGAGTATAATGATTATTAGTAGTATCAATTAAGTTCTGAGCAGATAATAATGTGCTCAAAAATAATAAAATAGTTATTAGTTTTTTCATTGGTCCACCTATGTTTTAAAGAAATTAATAGTCAATTTTATATTTTAATTATTAAAATTTAACTAATTATATGATAACTTTCAATATTTCAAGCGGTTACAATATTTGTTTAATTTGATACTTGA
>JALSTL010000202.1 GCA_026983755.1 Melioribacteraceae bacterium
TAATAATTGCAAGTTTACAACTTTTATTTTTTTCAGTTGTTTAGTAATGCCTTTATAGATAGATAGACTTGTTCGCCGTGGCGAATTGATTTTTCTGCCGTGGCAAATTTGTGGGTGGTTTTATTTGGGTGAGTTGTTCGTTATTATTGGAAAATTTATCCAATCCCTTTGGTTTTTGTTTCATGTTTACTCCCAAATTGTGTATGGTTATTTATGTTTCATATTCCCCCTTTTTGCTTTTCCCCAATTAAGTATTTCTTCCCCAAGAATACTTATTTTATTTTAGTATTTAAATTTTAATTAGAAAAATCAATGTTTTTTTGTTACACAGAGAACCTCAAAGAAGACACGAAGTTACACAAAGAGTTTTTTCTCCGTAGTGTTTCGTGTCTTCTCTGTGGAACTTTGTGTAATGTTTTAACAGAAATAATCGCATCGCTAGGCACAGATAGCTAATCTGTGCTACGGATTTGTTTTAATGAATTGATTTGGTTACTTCGATTCCCAGTTGTTCCATTCTGTATCTTAATTTGGAACGCGTGTAACCCAATACTTTTGCGGCTTTTACTTGATTACCTTTTGTTATATTTAATGTTTTTAATATTAAATCTTTAAGCACAACATCAACTTTTACACCTTCTGGCGGAACAATTAATTTATAGCCAGAGCTATCTTTGTTTTTTTCATTTAATTTAAGAAATCCGAAATGTTGTTCTTTTAGTTCGTTGCCTTCAATCATTAACATGGCTCGTTCAATAGTATTTTGCAGTTCTCTTATATTGCCTTGCCAATTATAATTTTGTAAAAGCTTTATTGCATTTTCGTTTATGCCTTTAATTTTTTTATTAAATTTTACGGCAAAATGCTGCATAAAAGAATATGCTAAAATCGGGATGTCTTCTTTTCTTTCTCTTAGCGGTGGTAAATCTATTTTAGCAACGTTTAATCGGTAAAATAGGTCTTCTCTGAAATTTCCTTTTTCAACTTCTTCTTCCAAATTTTTATTAGTAGCGGCTAATACTCTTACATTAATTTCAACTTCTTTTTCTCCGCCAACACGGTAGAATTTTTTTTCTTGCAATACGCGTAATAATTTTACCTGAATGTCCAAACTTAATTCTCCAATTTCATCAAGCAAAATAGTACCGCCGTTAGCAAGTTCGAATTTACCGAGTTTTGTTTTTTGTGCAGCCCCCGTAAAAGCTCCTTTTTCATGACCGAATAATTCACTATCGGCCAAATCTTTGGGAATTGAACCGCAATTTATTTTGATAAAAATATTTTTATTTCGCGGACTGATTTGGTGGATATATTTTGCAAATTCTTCTTTACCGGTGCCGCTTTCTCCTTCTAGCAGAATTGTGGTATCATCACTTTGTGCAAGTTTTTCAACAACATTTAATATTTTTTGTACCGCTTTGCTTTTACCGAAAAATTCTCTTGTTAATCTATCGGAGGTTAACATTTCGTGCAAACCTTCCACTTCAAGTTTTAGTTTTAAATGCTTTATACATTTTTCCAATACAATGGAAAGCTGGTCTATCTCGATTGGTTTTAATAAAAAATCGAACGCCCCTAATTTCATTGCTTCAACGGCAATTTTTACATCTGCATAAGCGGTAATCATAATAACGGGAATGTGATAATATTTTTTTTGCAACATTTTTAAAATGTCCAAACCATTATGGGTAGTAAGGTAAATATCCAACAATATAATATCGGGTTTATGCAAGTTGCATAATTCTTCAACCTTGCCGCCTTCGGTACATACGGCAACATCGTAATCTAATTTTGTTAATACTTTTTTTAATGATTGTGCTACTAAATTATCGTCATCAACAATTAAAATTTTTGCTTTCATTTTACCTCTTTAGCGTGTAAAGGAAATTCTATTATAAATGTAGCTCCTTGGGTTTTATTGTTTTTAGCAATTATTTTTGCATTATGCTCTTCCAGTAGTGATTTGCTTACACTAAGTCCTAATCCGGTACCGGTTTTTTTATCGGTAAAAAATTCGTTAAATATTTCATCTTTCAATTCTTCATTTAATCCGGTACCTTCATCAACAACCTCCACATAGATTTTTTCTTCGTTTTTATAAGTATTTAGTGTTATGTTTGTATTCGGAGAGCTTGCTTCTATTGCGTTGGTAAGCAAATTAACAATTACTTGTAATATTTTTGTTTCGTCTATTTCTATTTCCGGTATGGTTGAATCCAGATTCAATTTGTAGGAAATATTTTTCTTATTTGCTTCGGCTTTTGTAATCTGAACGGCTTTTTTGATTATATTATTAAGATAATAAAATTCAAATTCGTTTTTGTTTTTACGAGAAAACTCCAATGTGTTTTTAGTAAGTTCATTTATGATATTTGCAGATTCAAGGGCGGCATCAATACATTCGTTGGTTTCTTCGTCGTACTGTTCGCTGTTCATTTTCAGAAATTCCAAATTTAATTTTAAAACCGAAAGTGGATTTTTAATTTCGTGGGAAAGGCTTGCGGCTAATTTACCCAATATTAAAAGTTTGTTCTCGTGGATATTATTTTTTAATTCCGTTCTTTCTTTCAAGTGAGTTCCAAAGTATTGAAAACAATAATTTTGTGAACTTATAATTTAACTTTTTTTATATAAAAATGTATAGTGTTTATAGAAAGAATTTGTTCATGTTTTAATAGAATAATATTTTAATCCGACCGGTATTAAGCAATGGTTCTATTAGCAAAATATTTATTACAAAATTTTTTATAGAAACAAGTTGGATTGTGTTGTTATGGTTGGAAAAATTAATTTATATTGGTTTGTTTTTTTCATAAAAAAAGACTGCCGTGGCAGTCTTTATAAAAATTTATTTTTCTTTGGAAATTTCTTCCAGAATTGCATCCGCAACTTTTTCCGTTATTTCTTCGGTGTTATAATATCCGCTGTCTATTTTTGCTTTTACAGCGGCAAAATCTTTTGAACTTACACCAAGTGATTTTAGTTTTTTTGCCGCATCGGATAGTTCAAGTTTATCGGTTTTTTTATGGGGTTTAGCAGTTGCTTTTTCTTGCTTTTTATAAGCTTCGGTATAACGGTTAAAACTATTTCCCACTCCTTTAATATTCACAATATCACCTTTGATAGTTGATTAATTTTTTTTTATTTGCCAATTTAGTTAAATCTTTACTTATTCTTTTTTGCTTTTCTTTTTTTTTATTTACTATATTATCGAGTTTTATTGTTATTTGTTTAATCATGTTGTGAATTGTATCACGTTCGTTTTCGAATTGCTCGGTAGGAAAATTTTTTTTAATAAATTCCCCTTTTAATTTGATTTTTTTTGTTAATGAATTTATTTCTTCCATAGTTTGGTTAAAATTTTTTTCGGAAATATTTTCCAAATTATTATTAACCAAAAGCAAATAATTTTTTACTTCTTCCAAATTTTCATTTAATGCAACCATTTATTGCAGAAGCCCCCCCATCGTTTGATAGTCTTGGTTTGCTTGTAATAATATTGCCAACTGATTTTGAAGAGTTTCGTATTCATGTCTTAAACTGCTAGCTCCTTTATCTATTTGTTTTTCTTTACTTGTAATTCGTTCTTTAAGGTAAGTAACGGATTTATCGTATGAATCCGTTAAAGTTGTTATCAAGCCGTTGTTTCCTATATAACGCTCAACCGTATCAAAAAGTTTTGTTGCAATTCCATTATCCGAAGCAAATAAGTTTGAAACTTCTTCGGATTTGTTTTTTAATGCATCTTCCAGTTTACTGCTATCGGAAATACTTAAACCTTTTTCCGAATCAAATGTAATTCCTATTTCATTTAAGTAACTTAGCTTACCATCGGGCAAACCTTCTACTTGTGCATAAGCGGTTTTGGCAAATGTTTGCATTAAAGCTCTGGCGCTGTTATTACCAACAAAAATACCTCTATCGCCATCCTGAGTTGTTTTGGAATTTTGTTTTACATAGGTGTAAACATCATTAAATTTTTTTATAAAATCTTCTATGTCCGATTTAATTGCTTCCATATTGTTTTTCACTATTAAATTCACTTTTGGAACACCTTCGTCCATAGATTTTTTTAATGTTAAAGTAACTCCTGAAATTAAATCGTCAATTACATTTGATGCTCTTTCCACATCTATGCCGTTTAATGAAAGCTTTGCATTTAGTTCCGAAAGCGAATGAGAATAACCTCCGCTATTACCATTAGCCAAAGTTCTGGACGAAAAGTTCATACCAATACTGCCAAGAACATTTCCGCTAACATCATTAATTGTTATTGCATTGTTTTGACCGCTGTTGCCGGCAACCACAGATAATTTCGCTTCTCCGTCTTTTGGAGCAAAAATCGATGCCTTAACATTTGAGTCTTCATCGTTGTTTATTGCATCGGCAATTTTTTCCATAACCTCTTTAACCGTTTCCGTACCTTCAACTATAATATCAATATTTTTATCAAAGCTGCCGCTGGAAATTTTAAATGTGTAAGTACCTGCACTTAGCCCCGCAGAACTTTCGGCAGTTTTAGTATCGGACATAACAACATCGTTTTGAGCCAGTTGTTTAATAAAAACATTATACGAACTAAGCGATGCAGACGATGTTGCGGAAGCATCAAAGTAATCCGCTGTACTTAATTCCACGGTTTTGGAATCGAATGTTTTTCCCGCAGAATTATCTTTAAGATTAATTAGCATTGACTTTAAAGAAGTCAATTTTGAACTTAGACTATTCCAAGTTTTAGAAAGGTTGGAAAATTTTGATTTTCTGGTTTCTAACGGTTTAATTGTTTTATACCTTTCCGACAATTTATAATTGTTAATTAAACTATTTATACTTGAAGTACTTAGTATATTCATTTTAACACCCCTGTTTTATTAGCTACTAAGTGCAGCAATCCAACTTTGTCTTAGTTCGGTTAATATTTTAACAACAATATCATAATTTTGTTTTCTCATTTGTTCTTGACAAAATTCATATAATTTTTTTAACCCGATGGATATTTGACTTACTTCTTCGTTATCGAAACGTAAAGCACTTATTAGCTCCATTAAAGCTTTGTTTGTTTTTTCCAAATTGCCATTTTTACTTTGAGCTATAGCAAAATCAAATATTTTAATTAATAATTTTTGGGGTGATGCATCTAGAATATCATTAATTAAATATTTGTTAGCTCTGTTTTTATTCATTGATTCCGTAATTTTTAATGCTGCAGATGATTGATACATTTTTTACCTTTTTCCAATTCTTTATTAAAAATAACCGGCTCTCTCGAAAATAAGAAAGAGCCGATAACGAAAGAAAACTATTAACGTAATAGTTGAAGCACACCTTGAGGAGCAAGGTTCAATTGAGCAAACATTGCTGTTGCAGCTTGTGAACCTATTTGTGCTTTAGTAGCGTTAAGTTGTTCCATAGCCATATCCGCATCAAATAATCTGGAATAAGCGGATTTCGAATTGGAAATAGCCGAAGTTAAGAAATCTTGCTTGGCTGCCAATCTTTGTGAATAGTTACCTATTGCACCAAGTGAAGCATCAACGGCATCTTCAAAGTCTTTGAGTTTTCCGTTAGTAGCATCTACTATGTTAGCAATATTTTCAGCAACAGTAGTTCCGCCACTTGTATCGGTAACACTTCCCAATTGGTCAAGTCCGGCTTTAACTTCTGCCGAAACACCTGTCAACTTCGAATAAACGGCAGACTGTTCATTACCGACAAGTTCATCACCGCTAACATTACCGTAATCAATTCTAATTGTATCACTACCATTTACACCGGTTTGGAAAGTAAAGCCGGCTCCGGCTCCATCAGTAACGGATTGCAATAATGTTGTGTTGTTAAATTTGGTTTGTGCAAATGCAGAAGCAACTTCGTCGGCAATTGCTTTGATATCTTTTGCAATAGCATTTTTATCGGCAGTAGGATTACTAGCATCGGCAACTTTAGCTCTAATTTGAGTTAACATGTCTTTGATACTTATCAATTGACTTTCAGCTGTTGCAAGCATATCTTGTGCAGAACCAACATTTCGTTGGGCAGATTCCATAACTCTAATTTTGGAATCTAATGATTTTCCCACATTAAATCCGGATGTGTCATCAGCAACATGATTGATTCTCTTTTGGGATGCTAAACGTAATTGCGCAGTTTGAGCACGCATGTTTAACCTTGAAAGAGCATCATACGCTTGTAATGCACCAACGTTTGTGTTAATTCTAAATGATTGTGACATTTCAACCTCCCTGTTTTTGTTAATGTCCGATAGGCGTCCGTGCCTATCTTTTGGTTAATTATCAACTCCCCTTTAACGAGTTGAAAGTTTTGTTAGTTAATTATTATCTTCACAACATTATCGTATGCCGGATTTAAAAGTTTAGCTTGAAGTTTAAAGTTTTTTTAGAATGGAATTTTTGTAATTAGCGGTAATATTTTGTTTTTTATTTCAAATAATTTTTTTTGTAGTATTTTATTATTTTTTGTTAGGGTTTCTCCCAACAAAATTATTTCCGTTAATTTATTTATTTCTCCTTGTTCCACATATATTGATATTAAGTAAAATATCACCGAAAGGTCTATGTTTTTATTTTCCAATGATGTTCTTAAAATTATTTCGGCTTCTTCTAACTGACCTATACTTATTAAAAAAGAACCGAAACTTGAAATGTATTTGGAGTTATTATTAAAACGATTATAGATATCCGAATAAAATTCTAAT
>JALSTL010000203.1 GCA_026983755.1 Melioribacteraceae bacterium
CAGATAAAGCATTTTGAACTTCGGGATTGGTAATTAACTTTTGAGCGTAAAGTAAAATATCTTCAAAATCCAAATAAGCTTTTTGTGCTTTTTTGTTTGTATATCTTTTTAGAACTTCCTTATAAAAATCAATTAGAGTAATACCGAACTTTGCAAGGTCTTTATTTAATAATTGATAATTTTCATCAATCACAATTTGCTTCATCTCTTCAAAAGTATTTTGAATATTTTCAATAAGCTCTATATTTTCTTCTTGAATTTTCTTATCCAAATAACCGCGTTTTTTAACTGTTCCGCTTGATGTTAGCAAACTTTCCTTAATCTCTGAAAGTAGCCGGTATTGTTGAAGAATATCGCTTTTTGCTTTTATTTCGTTAAGCAGCATTTTTATATGAACATGACTTTCATTCGGTTTGCCGGCATCAACAAGTGAATTTATTGTTTCTATATTTTCAATAAGCTCTTTTATTTTGGAAGAAAACAGAAGAGTAAAATCTTCTGTAAATTTTTTCTCAAAAAACTTTTCTATTTGTTCTTCATCTTTGTCGTAAATTGTTTCAATTATTTTTTGTGTGGTTTTTCTTTTGTGAAATAGCTCTTTTGTTTTTTTGATTAAAGACGCTTTGGTTCCGAAAATTCTAAGTAAATATTTTAAGTCGGCAGAAGTTTGTTCATCTCTGATTCTTTTATTTATAATTTCTTCAATACTAAGCTCCAAAAGCTCTTCGGAAGTTCTTGCATCTATGGGAGAAAAGTTTGCATCAATTCCGGCTTCGGGAGCGTAATCCTTAAGTATATCAATACAAAAGGAATGAATGGTTGAAATTTTTGCCGACACCAAATTTCTTCTTATGGATTCAATTTTATATTTAAGTTTTGAATTTTCCTTTTCAATTCGCTCATCCAATTCTTTTGCAATTTTAGAATAAAGTTCGCTTGCGGCTTTTTCGGTGAACGTAATTGCAACAATATTGTTCAGAGATATTTTTTCCTTTACTAAAATTTCCACAAATCTTTTTGAAAGTACCGTAGTTTTACCGGAACCGGCGTTAGCGGTTAATGAAATATGCTTTTTATATTCCAAAGCATCTTTTTGATATTTGGTAAGAATACTCATTTATTTTTTAGGTAAAGTTATTTTAATTATTGTTCCGTTCGGATTAGTTGATTCAATTTCAATTTTGCCACCGGTATTGTTAAAATATCTTTTTGCCATACTTAGCCCCAAACCCATTCCTTCTTGTTTGGTTGTAAAGTTCGGTTCGAATATTTTGTTAATATGTTCTTTTTTTATTCCTTTTCCGTTATCAATTATTTTTAAAATATAATTCAATTTATTTGCGGTTAAGTTCAAAATAATATTATTTGCACCGGCTTGTATGGAATTCCTAATCAAATTAATCAATGTTCTTTTAAGTTGTTCGTCGTCTGCTTCAATAATACAAGCGGTTAAAGGCGTTTCCAATTTTATTTTGATTTTTTTATCGGTAAATAAATTAATTGCTTGTGAAATGGTTTTAATACAATTTATTTTATCTACTTTTAATTTAGGCATTCTTGCAAAATTGGAAAATTCCGTTGCAATGTTCTTTAGGGTTTCTATTTGGTTTAACAGCATTGTAGTAACATCGTTAAAAAATTTGTTGAATTTAGCGGATTTATCGTTATAGGCTGTTACCAATTGTTGAATGGAAAGTTTCATTGGTGTAAGCGGATTTTTAATTTCGTGGGCAACTTGTTTGGCCATTTCTTTCCAAGCTTCTTCCCTTTCTATTTCTGCAATTATTGTTTGATTTTTTTTAATTTCTTTTATCATATATTGAAAACCTTCCACCAGTTCTTTTATTTCGGCTTTTGCGTTTATTTTAATTTTTAAGTTTAAATCTCCGTGTGCAACCGATTTTGTTGCTTCGGTAAGTTTTCTTATAGGTGCCGAAATTCTGTTTGCCAAATATGCACTAAGCAGAATAACAAGAATTACGGCAAGAGAATATGTTCCGAATAAGAACACGTCCACTTCGGTGCCGCTTAGCGGAAGTAATATTTTGTTAAAAGCATCTGCAACTTTAACGATGTAGTCTTTATCAAGAATGTTGGCTTTGTAGTAAAACGTGTTGAAGTTGTATTTGTCAATATTTTCTTTTACAAGAACTTCTTGTGAACCGTTGAGTAATATTTTTTTATAAGCTTCGGGATTTACCAAATTGGGCATCAAGTCAACATCATAAATTAAATCTTGAGAGCTGTAAATCATTTTATTATTGTAAAATATTGAATAATTAACATTTAAATCTTTTGATGCAGAAACAAAAACCGAATCCAATTGTGTTAAATCATTAGTATGTTCTTTTATATAAGTTTCCACGTTAAAAGCTCTTTTACCCAATTTAAAATAAATTGCCGCTTGGTTTTTTTCTTCCGTCAAATTTCTAAAATACAAAGCTAAAAATATCAACGGTAGCAAAGATATAATAAGAAATGAAATCAATAACTGAGTTCTTAAATCGAAAAGATATTCGTGTCTTTTATTTAGGAAATAGATAACTACCAGTAACATAATAAAAAGTAGTATAATGGAATGTGAAAAGAAAATTTTAAAAAAATCGAACAAACTGAAAGACAAATCTTTATTACGCAAAGCTACGGCTAAAATTCTTTCCAGATTATTATATTTTACTTTTACGGCATAAACCAAATGTTTTCCGGAATTAAAATTTTCTTCCAACCAGGTTTCATTGTTTTTCGAATAATCCGCATTTAATATTTCATCATTGGTTTCTTCCGAAGGATTAACTTCTCCGTAAATATTTTTAAGCAAGCCGTTTTGATAATCCAAAATTTTAATTTTACTTAAGCTCAAAATAGCAATTTCGTTTAATTTACTGCTTGAAATAAACTTGGGATGAACATCGAACCCGAAATCGTTAATATCCGAAAGTATTGAAACGTCTAAATAGCCTAGCAATTTATTATTTTTTTTAACGGCTTTAATTCCCCTTATAATTTTTTGAGAGGGTATTTCTGTTTTTTCTTCAACAAAAAAAACATCATTATTATTATTGAATTTTAAAACTGTTTTAGGATATACGGAACCGAAACCACCCAAATGCTCTCCGTTTATTGAAATAAAATTTACGGATGAATTGAGGGATTCTTTTTGCAATAAGCTATTGCTCCAAATTAAAAATGCGTATTTATCGAAATTAACGCCGGTATCCATAAGGGCTGCGGCGGCTTTATTTAATTTTTCGGGAGCAAGTATGGTTTTGGTAATAATTTGTTTATACCAATTATCGTTTTCCCTTGTTATGAATCCGGCAATTTGTTTTAATGATTCTTTTTCCAAATCCGAATTGAAATTCAGTAACGAAACTATAGATAAAATTGAACCGGCAAGAAAAAAAATCACTATTTTAGAAATTCTTTTTATATCGAAATTTAACAATGAATATACAAAAACCGAAAGCGCAACAATAGTAATAAGCTTTATAACCAAATTGCTTAACGGATGTGTTTGCAAAAAAGTATATATCAATTCCGTTATTATAAAAACAATTAGAATAAACATTAAAGCCGTATTTTTTTTTATCCGATTTGTTGCGTATGTTAAAGCCGCAAAAATCAATGCCATAGAAAATAACACAAACGATATACCGAATATTAAAAGGTTAAGATGCATTACAAATTGCGGTAAGGTAGGCACAAGTGTAATACTTTGAAAATAACGGATTGAAGAATCGAAAATAATTCCTTTAACAGCGGCACTAAAACCCCGGAAAGAAACCACATAAATAATTGAAACCAAAATTACAACGATAATAAACTTAAATATATTTTCAATCGTTTTTTTTCTTTCATTAAATCGGGTAATAATAAAAGCGTAAATCGAGTAAGAAATTATAAACAAAATAACAAAGGTAATTCCCAAATCGATAGGCGAAGCGGCTATTCCGTTTCCGAATGTTGCGGCATAGTAGGTTTTTTTTAACAATTCGGTTTTAAATATGCTGTGCGGAAATTTCAAATATAAAAGTAAATATCTGAAAACTATCAAATAAAAAGACATTACTACAAATTTTAATATTCCGAATTTATATTTTTTAAGTTCATTATATAAAATAGGTGCAAGCAAAAAATATCCCAGTAAAATAAAAATACTTTCCGCTATAAAAAGTTTTTCCTTTAGCTTTTTAATTGTTTGAGCTTTTGAAGGTTTTATAAAAGTAGCTTGTGCAATAATATTGCCGTAGTTATTATAAATATCGAACGAGTGTTTAATATTATTTTTCGATTTTTTTTCTTCAAATAGATAGCTGAATTTTACATCAACGCCTATTTTACTTTTAACTTTTTTGGTTATGCTAACTTCATCGAAATATTCTTTACTAAGTTTATATTTTTTTTCTACAATTTTTGCGGTCAATAATTTCAAATTTGTATTAAATCCAATAGTATCCGTAACAATAAGATAATCTTTTAATATCGTATTAATAAAAAATACTTCATTCGGTTTGTAGTGATGTTCTGCAAATGGTTTCAATTCCGAAATAAATTTATCGTTCCAAGCTATCAAATTGTTGTTACTATCAATAATGGAAATTAAAAGTCGTTCGTATTTTTTATTCGTAATAATTTCAATAAGTTTTTTATCCGTTAAATTTTTATGGTTTCTTATATCTTTTAATATTTCATTTTTTTGCAACAGTAATTTTTGTTGTTTATAATTAAGAATTTGTGCAATTGCTTTTTCGGTTTTTACAACTTTCAGTTTAGTTGTTCGGAACCAGTGAGATATTTTATATTCTATTATTTTATTACCGATAAATGAAATCAATAAAATTGCAATACCTATTGATATTACAAGCGCTAGGACTTTGTTTGTTTTTATTATTTTAAGTATGTTCATTTTAAAATTAGATTAACGGTAAAAAATTACATTCCGAATTCAAACTGCCATTTTATTTTACATTGAACCCAAATTATACGTTAGAATTTAGAAATTGTTTGTAGAACTTTAATATGCAATAAGTTAAAGAAACTTTTTGATTTAACTTTTCCTAATGTTTTGCTTTAGAATAATTTTACTATAGTTTGGAGCTATTCTGTTTTTCTATTTCATAATTCGGGTTAAAACCGATTTATTGTTAATATATAAATATTGCACAGTTAAAATAAATAAAGCAAAATAAAAAAGCATACCTTTTGAGTATGCTTTTTTGCGGGTAGCATTATAACCGATTCTATATTACCGGTCAAAATAAAAAGTACAAATTATTTTTTTATTACTTTTTTAGGCAAAGGTTTTCTTGTTAAAGCCGTTCTGTTGGTTTTCAATTGCGGTTCACCTTCCAATAATTGATAAGCCCAATCGAAAACTATTCTTTCATTCGATATAGAATTTATTCTTACTTTGGCATAGTGGTTATCCCACGTCCAGATTACATAAGTATGACCGACAATTGCTTCGGTATATTTTACGTTTTCTCCTTCTGCCAAAGGAACGTAACCGTTGACCGGAGCATAAACTATATCTAAAAAACTATCTGTCAAACCCATATCTTGAATATCGGAATCTTCCCAAACGTTTAAGTAAAAAGTTCCGTTATTATTTTCAAAAAAGAAATCGGCGGATGCGTTATCGTCATTTGCATCGTAAGGAACAACAAGGTATTCACTAAAATCGTAACCCGAATTATCCGGAAATTTCAGATAATCGAAAATTGCTTGGTTTTTCCCTTCCGGTCTTGCAACGGCATAAACTTCTTCGTAAATGAGTTCACTTTCGTTTCCGTCGTAATCATAAGCGGCAACACCGTAATAATATTTTTCACCGTTTCTTGCTTCAGTATCCACATAATAATTACTTGTTGTATTGCCAATCAATTCATATTTACCCCAATACGTATCGGAATAGTAAACATTATAGCCGGCAACATCACTTTCCGTATTATCATCCCAATATATTTCTACGGAATTATCTCCCGGATACGCAACTACATTTTTAGGATGATCGGGCGGCGTTGTATCGTATTGCTCAACCAAATGTGTATTGCAGTATGTAAATAAGAATATTATGGATAGCAGTAATATTATTTTATAAATTAATCTTTCGGTTTTCATTACCAACTCCTTTGTTGTTTCTGCTATAGTTATTGCAAATGAAATGCCAAAAAGTTTTTTTTCAAATTCCTCTTTTTTGTAATTTTTTCAAATTCTTCTTTTTACAATCTTATTTTTTTGTAGCTGAAATTGTATAACGTTGTACAATAAAATAGACAAGTAGAAAAATAAACAGAGGAAAGATATAAAGATTAGTATGATTTAGTAAAATTCGAGTGCATACTTGTTTATGAAAAATGTATTACTTGCAAAATTCGTAAAATTATTTATATTGTAAATAATAGGAGACCTAGCGAAACTATAATGCTTATTAGATAATTTTTGATTATTAAAAAATCACCTAATTTTATTTTTATACTTTTGTGTTCTTTAACGTGGCTTTGCCTCTTTTTATGAAAGATTTTTATAGTGTAATTTACGGAGGATTTATTATGTTAATTGAAACCGATATTCAAAAAGTATATTC
>JALSTL010000204.1 GCA_026983755.1 Melioribacteraceae bacterium
AAGAATAATGGCTCATAAAAAAGGACAAGGTTCATCCAGAAACGGAAGAGATAGTAATCCGCAATATCTTGGTGTAAAAAGATTTGGCGGTGAAAAAGTTAATGCCGGTACTATTATTGTTAGACAACGAGGCACAAAATTTCATCCGGGCAATAATGTTAAAAGAGGCGGAGACGATACCCTTTTTGCTTTGATTAACGGTTTTGTAAAATTTGAAAAGAAAAAAAATAACAGACGATTTGTAAGTGTTTATGAATCGCTAAATTAGTTCTAAAAATATTTTGCAAATAAATAAACCCTCAATTTTGTTGAGGGTTTTTTGTTTTAAAAAAATAAGGTTATCTAAAAACAGATAACCTTATTAAAATATAAACGGAAATTTAGTATAAAAAGTAAACCCGAATTATGCAATAGAAAACAGAATAACTCTAAACTATTGTAATAAAAACAATTTTTCTAATGCAAAGCATTAAGAATGGAGTAGTTAAAAAGTCTCTTTAACTTACTTTCATTTAGAGTTTTGTAAATAATTTCTAAATTCTTATACATAATTTGGGTTAAAGTCCTAATCTTTCCATATCCGCAACCAATTTTTTTACGGCATTTACAGAAGTATCAAAAGCCGCTTGCTCTTCATCGTTAAGTGAAACTTCCAAAACCCTTTCGCAACCGTTTTCACCTAATACAGCGGGAACACCTACATAATAACCGTCAACTCCATATTCTCCATTCAAATAAACACAAGAAGGAAGAACTCTGTTTTGTCCTTTTAATATTGCTTCTGCCATAGCTGTAGCAGCAGATGCCGGAGAATAAAATGCAGAACCGGTTTTTAATAAGCCTACAACTTCACCTCCGGCTTTTTTTGTTCTGGTTACCATTGCATCCATTACTTCTTTTGCTTTAACGGCATCGCCGTATTTTCTTTCCAATTGTTCCATAACCGGAACACCGTTAACATTTGCATAACGAACCAAAGGGACCATTGTATCACCGTGGCCACCAAGAACCATAGCATTTACATCTTTTACGGAAACACCAAGTTCCCAAGCAATAAATGATGAAAAACGTGAAGAGTCTAAAACTCCGGCTTGACCGATAACTCTATTATGAGAAAATCCCGTAACTTTTTGGAATAATGTTACCATTGCATCCAAAGGATTGGAAATAATAATAACAATAGAATTAGGTGCGTGTTCTTTAACTCCTTCCGCAACACTTTTCATAATTTTTGCATTGGTTGTTAAAAGATCATCTCTACTCATTCCGGGTTTACGTGGTAAACCTGCTGTTATTATTATTAGATCGGCGTTATCAATATCTTTATATTCGTTAGTTCCTTTTAGCTTAACATCAAATCCGTCAATTCGTGAAGCTTCTGCAATATCAAGAGTTTTACCTTGAGGTAAACCCTCTACAATATCAAACAAAACTACATCGGCTAATTCTCTTGAACCGATAAGTTGAGCTAAAACTCCGCCTATTTGTCCGCCGCCAATCAAGGCAATTTTTTTTCTGGCCATAATAAACTCCTAAATTTTTAGTATAAAAGTAGATAATTATATCTTAAATATATGAAGATTTCGCAAGATTATCATAATTACATAATGAAAAATTATGATTAAAAATAATTTGTAATTTCCGTTGTTTAAATAAAATAGTTGGAATAAAATATAAGAGGGAATTTATATATTTATTGTTAAAATGGTTTCTGTTCCTGATTGTGAAAAATTGTATTCCAAGTTATCTATCAATGCTTTCATTATATGTAAACCGCGTCCGCTATTTTTATAAATATTTTCTTTTTCGGTTGGGTCCGGAACATTTTTAATTGTAAATCCTTTTCCTTCATCTTTAATTTTTATTATTATTTTCCGTTCCGAAAGTTCGACGGTTATTTCAATGTTTTTATTTTTATCGGATTTATTTCCGTGAATAATACTGTTTGCTGCAGCTTCGGCTAATGCCAGTTCCAAATTAATTTTTTTTTGGGCGGAAAGTTTTGTTGTTGCTATAATTTCTTTTACAAATTCTTCAATGTTTGGTAATAAAGCGGGATTGCTTGGAAATATTTTTTTATAGGTTTTATTCACGGTAACAAACTGTTATTTATAAATATAAGAGTTGCAAAATAAAATTACTTTGTTTGCTTAGCAAGTATAAAATTTAACTTTAATTTTAATTATGACTTTACTCACAAACGCCAATTTACGGAAAATGTAAGATTAGCCAATTTACGTTTTGCTTTTTTTTCGTTAGTAATAAATTCATACCAGCCATAAAGATATAGATCAATATTTTCCGTTCTTATTCTAAAATTGGTTATTGGTCCAATGCTTTTATATTGACTGGCTTTGTATTTTATGTTTTTATTATAGTTAAATGTTTGCAGAATAAAGAAACGCAAACCGATACCGAATTTAATATCATTGTTTTTTATGTTAATCATTGGTTCGGAGTAAATTTCGGTTAAAAGTCTTTCCGGATTGTTGGAAAAATTTTTCCAGTTAAAATCTGCTTGCTCGGATAATTTTAGATAACCGGAAACATCAAAAAATATTTTACTGAACAAATTTAACGAAGATGAATCTCTTGCGGCAATTTGGCGAAACGAAAAACTTTTTATATTGGGATTTATATCTTCAAAATCGTAAGAGGTATAATTAGCCGAAACTTCAAAAGTATTTTTAGAGTAAAAATTTGTAGCTTTTAAAACTTCACCGGTCGATAGTTTAATAATTCTTCTTATATTGTTGTTGGAACTGCGTTCGGCAAAAATATAAACTATATGGTTTATACTTCCTTCCAAATTTACAAACAAATCCCAAAGGTGATTTATATTGTGCAAATACGAAAAACGGAATATAGAAAGTAATTCGTCTCTATCGTCAAAATTATTTTTACTTGGTGTGTTGTAAACTAATTTACGATGTAAAATACTTAAAGTGAGATTATCTTTTGGAGAAAAGTCAAAACTGCCGAGTGCGGAAAGAGTGGCATATTCGGAAGTATTATTTTTTTTCTTTTCCAGTTCGTTCCTTCTTTCAAAAATTATTTCGTTTATTTTATTGTCCCGTTTGGCAAAGTGTTTTTCTTCACGTTGACTGTAGTCAAATTTTGCTCTGGCAAAAAGTAACTTGCTTCTGTATTCGCTTAACCCGGAAAAGTCCAATCGGAATTCTTTAATATTGGAATCGAAGTTAGAAAGCGATAAATTATTCAGCGAATGATATTTTGTGGTTCTACCGATATTTCTATAGGAAATTCTGCCGCTTATGTCAAAAAAAATATCGGACGTAAATTTTGAAGAAAAAAGTCTTTCGCCCAAGGAATAATTTTCATCTGTTCTGCTTTGTATATTGTTACTAATATTAAACTCTTTTGATGTAATCGAATCGATATCGAAGTAAAAATCTTTTCTTGTTTTATTGTAATTTACAGATATAAAATTTGTTAAAGAGCGGTTGAATTTATTTTTTATCAAAGTACTAAAAATTTGCATAGTATTTTTCCGCGGTGTAATTTCTTCATTTAGAAATTTAAGCTTTGAAGTTATTAAAAATTCGCTTAAATTATATTTATCAATAGTAAATTCCGTTCCGTAAATAATTCCCCTATCGTCATTTCCAACTTGTTTGTTAATGGAATAACCGGCAAAAGGAATTATATTTATTTGATCTATCGGAATTATTTTGGTAAAAAATGTGGAGTAAATTGCAGAAGCTTCGTTTATTGCAATTTTTCTATTATCGGAATAAATATTATTTTGAAGTAAAAAACCTAATTTATAGTATGGTGAAAAATGATATTCTCCAATAATAGAAAGGGTTTGTTCGTCTTTAATGTTTTTATTTTGTGTGTTTACAAATGATGAAAAATAATTTTCTCTTAATCCGAAATAAAAATTATTCTTGTTGGTTGAATAACTAATTATTGAATTCAAATTATGTGTATTTAATCTTTTTCCGAATGATGTTCTGAAAATATTAACTCGGTACTTTCTTAATGAAAAAGTTAAGCTGTCGCTAACCGTTTGTGAAGACAAGTTAACGGAGAATAATATAAAAAAGAAAAATATTTCATATAAAAATTTTCTCACACTTTTCCTATTGGCAAATTTTAATTACTGAAATAACGGTTTGTCCATGTGGAGTGCGCGATTTTGAAAGACCGAATTTTCAATTTATCACTAATTTACTTATTGCTATTAACTTCATATTTAGCACTTTTTGCCCGCATTACTTATAGCTTTTGTTTTAGCCAGTTTATTATATTACTTCAGTTATTTTTTCATATAAATCAGGGAAATGATTTTGCCTTAATCTAAATTTTGTGCCGTGATTATGTCCAGTTCTTGCGTCAAAATCAACCAAAATATTACCTTCTTCTAAACAATTTAAAAAACCTTCAAAGTTAAATTTCTGTAACATCAAAACTTTATTGTAATGATAATATTCTACTTTTGTTTTTTTATCTTTTTTTACATCTGCTTGAACATAAAAAGTGTTTAATAGCTTCGTTCCTGCTTTATGTTTTAAGTCATCAAAGCCCCAGTAAGGTTGTGGGCTTAATTCTCCTAAACCTACATTCTTTTTTACGGATTCCAACCAAGCAGAATGTCTGGAATCAACTTTTTTACTATTGAATGAAATTAAAACTTTTTCATTTCTTCTGTCTATAACTACTGTAAAGCCCCTATCACTATATGATTGACCATGTATCGTTTGCCTAAAACTCATCTCTGTTTCAGGATATTTTATACCTGCATTTTGGTGTTTCCAACCATATTTGGGTAATAAAATTGAAGGTATAAATTTTATCGCCCTTGGGGAAGGTTCGCTATGGAAAAGAGTAGTCAAAGACGATGTGTCCTTCTTCTGAGCCTTTAATTCCCATTCCGCAGCATTTGGAATTGGCAAGTTATTTTCTTCTATTCCCAAAAGGTCTTCTAGAGTATTTCCTATTCCACCGTGATTTCCAAATCGGCCATTTTCAATCCATCCTAATTTTTCAATTTCTTTGAATTTTTCTATTAACTTATCTTTTGTGTAAATTTTCATATTAAAACAACCTTAATTGGGCTTTCATTTGTTTAACTTCTGATTTAATTTTGTTTCTTTCAATTCGTTCTTCTGCCATTCTACAATATTCGGGCGATATGTCTATGCCAATAAAATTTCTATCATTTCCCATTGCTGTAATTGCAGTTGTACCAGAACCCATAAAAGGGTCAAGTATCAGATCAGCATTTGTAGATGATATAATTCTATCTATTAATGCAACAGGGAAAGGTGCAGGATGTCCATTTTTCATTTCTTGTTTAAATTCCCAAACGTCTCCAAATGCATTGGCTTTTGGTGCTAATTTAAATTTAGGCTTAGCAATTAAATAGATCACCTCATAAGTTGGTAAGAAGTAACCGGGATTAAAATTAATTCCTCCTTTTCTTTTCCAAATAATAATCTGTCTCACTGGAAATCCAGATACAATATCTGCTCTATCTTGTAACAAACCGCCTTGAACTCTCCATTTATGATTGTAAAAAATAGCACCATCATCTTTAATTAGTCTAAACATCTCTGTCAAACAACCTCTTTGCCATATAACATATTCTTCATGTGGTATATTATCATCATAATTTGCGTAACCATTTACAAGGGCAGCATTTTTCCACTTCCCACCTCTTCCATCCTTCATTCCGTTTCCAGTTGAATTTTTGAGATTATAAGGTGGTGAAGTAACAACTAAGTCAATAGAGCTATCAGGCATTTCCCGCATTACATCTATTGCATTTCCACAAATTATTTTGTTTATGTAATCTTTAATATTCATGGTGACAAAATACCTCTTTTCTTTTAACTGCACAAAATTGTTTTTTATCATATTATTGTTGATTCAAATTGGTCCACAACATCTAAATAAACACATTACAATTAAACAGTAAAATTCCGGTTAAAGCATATTGCGTTTAAAAAGACTTTGTATGCACTAACAAATTTTATTAAAAATTATAATATTTTAATTCTGTTTAAAATTCGATATCCAATTTGTTTTAAGTATATTCAAAATATTTTGGCAATATAAATCAATCCAATGCAAACACATCACCTTTTTCAGGAATTTCAACGCTGCTAAAACCGCTTTCCAAAAGATGTTTTTTAAAAATTTTCTGTTGTTCAATATCGCCGTGAACTAAAAATATTTTTTTCATTTTCTCTTTATCAAACTTTGTTACATAATCCAAAAGTTCATTTGCATCGGCATGAGCACTAAATGAATTAAATACAATAACTTCTGCTTTAAGTTTATATTCTTCACCGAAAATTTTCACATATTCATTTTTCTCAACTATTCTTCTGCAAAGAGTATGTTCTGCACAATAACCTACAATAAGAATTATATTATTCGGATCTTCAATATTATTTTTAAGATGATGCTGAATTCTTCCGGCTTCGCACATTCCCGAGCTTGATATTATCATCATTGGACCATCCACATTATTAAGCTCTTTGGATTCCGAAACTTCGGTAATATATTCAAGTTGGTTAAACCCGAACGGATCTTTATTATGAATAATGT
>JALSTL010000205.1 GCA_026983755.1 Melioribacteraceae bacterium
AAATTGCAAAAAGTAATGCTGTTGCAGTTAATGTTTTTTCGCCTCCGGAAAGCAATTCTATTCCGGTAGGACGTTTACCTTTTGGTTTTGCTATAATCTCAATTTTTGCTTCAAGCGGATCTACGCCCTCTTCCAAAATCAAATCGGCTTCATCACCCGGATTAAATACGGATTGAAAAATTATTTTGAAATTATTTCTGATGTTCTCAAAAGTTTCTAAAAATACATTTTCGGCGGTTTCGTTTATTTCTTTTATTGTTTTTATCAAATCTTTTTCAGATTCAATTAAATCGTTTCTCTGTTGAAGTAAAAAATCAAGTCGTTCTTTTTCTTCTTCATATTCCGAATAAGCAAGTAAATTGATTGGACCTAAATTTTTAATTTTCTCTTTTAATGTATGAACATCGGAACGAACTGTTTCGAAATTAAATATTTCGATATCGTCAAATTCTTTTTTCTCCAAAATATGGTTATATTCTTGTTTAATGTGATCAACCAAATTTTCAAATCGAATTGAAATTTCGTTACTTTTTATTTGCGCATTATGAATTCTATCGGATATTTCTTGACGTGAATGTCGCAAGTTGTTTAGTTCGTGTTCGTATTTGGAAGACTCTGCTTTTTTACTTTTTAAGTTTTCTTCTATAACGCTTAATTTATTTTGGAGTGAATTTTTTTCTGCACTTAATTCGTTATACAATACTTGAGTTTCTTCAATTGTAGATTTTATGGTACGGATCGATTCTTCCGCATTTTTTATTTCCGTATGTAAACGTTCTATGGAATTTACGTAAGAAATTTTCGATTCTTTGGCTTTGGTAAGCAAATTGTTTTTGTTTTGAATTTCACCCTTTAATCTTTCTATTTCCAAATTAAGTGTATTATAATTATTTTGTTTTTGATTATATTCCTTCTCCAGTTCGGTTAAATGTATTTCAAATTCATTTAGCTCGTTTTTGGATTGAGCAATTTTATCCGAATTTTCCGAAATATTATTTTTTGAGGTGGAGATGTTGCTTTGAACAAAATTAAGTTCCGCTATATTTTCTTGAATTTCGGTTTGTAGTTTTTCAATATCCTGTTCCGCTTTTTGCTTTTCAAATTCTATTTGAGAAATTTGTTTTTCGATATTAGTGATTTCATTAAGTAATAGTTTACCTTTTTCGGATAAAGATTTAAGGCTTATATTTTCTAAAATATTTTCTTTTTCTTCAATCAGATTTTTAAGCTTGTCTATGTTTTGTTCATAAACCGGGTATTCGTTTTTTAGTTTTTCGATAAGTTGTTTTCTGCCGAATAGAGAATTATCCATTGTGTTTGAGGAACCGGCTTCTATAATTCCGTCTTTATGAACAAAATCACCTTCGAGCGATACAAAATTAAATTCTGCAAATTTTTTACTCATTTTAATTGCGTCGTCAAGTGTTTTCACAATGGCAACGTTTCCTATTACATTTTTAAAATAAGGTTTCCATTTCTCTTCGGTTTTTATAACATTAACCGCCCAATTTACAAATGCTTTATCTTTCTTTATTTTTTTTGCTTGCGAGGAAACATTGAACTTGCTTAATTTACCTAATAACGTACGGTTTTGTTTTTTGCTTTTAATTAAAAAAGAAGCTCTGCCCAAATTGTTTTTTTTCAAATAACCGATTCCTTCTTTAAGCTCGTTGTGGGTTTCTACAAGAATATTGTTTAAAGAGGATTTAAGCGAAGTTTCTATAGCTAATTGAAATTCGGGTTCGGAAGAACCGACGTTTGCAAGTATATTTTTAGTATCGTTTGTCCAGCCGTTACTTTCCAAAAGAGATTTGGAACCGGAAGGTAAACCTTCCAAATTATTTAACAATGTTTGGTAGAATTCTATTTTGTCTTTTATACTTTTAAGTTTACTTTTTTCATCGGCTTCACGTAATTTAAGTTCCGCCACTTCTTTTTCTATTTTTTCTTTTTCATTAAGCATTGTGTTATATGCTTGATCGGAGTGTTCAAATTTTTGTTTGGCAATTATAAGTTCGTTTTCCAAATTTTCTAAAAATCCAACGCTCTTGGCAATTTCGGAAGTTAAATATTGAATATTATCATTTAATTTTTTGATATTGTTATTATATTTTTCCAACGATTTTTCGTTGTTGGTTAATTCATATTCAATTGAATTAAGTTTCTTTTCTTGCTCAATAAATTCATTGGTTTTTAATTTAAAAGTTTCGCGGTTATTAAAAAGTTCATCTTTCTTTTGTTGTAATATATTTTTGCTTTCTTCAAGTAACGAATATTTTGATGTTAAAATCTGTTCAAGTTCTTGAATGTTTGCAGTTAAATCCAAAATGTTTTTTTCGGTTTCCTCTTTTTGATCTGTAGATTCGTTAATGTTATTATTAAAGCGAGAAATGTTGTTTTCCAAAGATTTAATTTTTTCTTCCGATACGGAAATGTTTTTTTGCAAAGTATAAATTTTATTAGTCAATTCGGAAATTTTGTGGGAGTTTTCTCTATAATTTGTTTCTATGTTGCTAATTTCCGTGCGGTATTCGATTAAATTATTTTCTATTTCCTTAATGTTAAAATCGATTTCATTTTTTCTTCTTAAAAGTTCGGATGTTTCAAGTTCGAAACCGGCAAGTTGATTTGTGAATAAGAAAAATTCTCTTTCCGCAAGATTAAGTTCTTTTTCTCTTAATTCGGTTTGAATTTGGTTGTATCTATCGGCTTTTTTGGCTTGGCGTTCTAACGAACGAACCGTTTTTTCCACTTCGGAAACAATATCGTTTACTCTTGTTAAATCCTTTTTTACATCGTCAAGTTTTTTTAAGGATAGTCTTCTTCTCAGTTTGTATTTATTTACTCCGGCGGCTTCTTCAAACATTTTTCTTCGTTCGTCCGCTTTATTGCTAAGAATGGTTTCAATCATTTTAAGTTCAATTACCGAATAAGCATTTGTTCCCATTCCGGTATCCATAAAAAGATTTGTAATGTCTTTTAGTCTGCAAATATTTTTATTAAGCAAATATTCACTTTCACCGGATCTGAAAATTCTACGTGTAATTGTAACTTCCGAAAAATCGGTTGGTAAAATACCTTTATCGTTTACAATTGTTAAAGAAACTTCTGCCATTCCCATAGGTTTACTATAACGTGTTCCGTTAAAAATTACGTTTTCCATTTTATCACTACGTAAAGTACTGCTTTTTTGTTCGCCAAGCACCCATCTAATGGCATCAACAATATTTGTTTTACCGCATCCGTTTGGTCCAACAATTCCTGTTATTCCTTTAGTAAAATTTACAACGGTTTTGTTTGCAAAAGATTTAAATCCAAATATTTCAAGTTTCGATAGATACAATTTTAATTAACCTTTTTGTTAAAGAAAGTATTGTTTAATTGCAATGGAAATATAATCTATAGCAAGTGAAGAGTATTGCAAATAACCAATTATTCCGATTGTAATTCCAAGCAAAAAAATAATTCCCGTTAAATAGACATATATAGGACGAACATCAAATACAACATAAATTCCTTTAATTAATCGCTGTAGAATCCAAACAAAATAAATTAGTAAAAAAATGTAAACATATTTATTAAAAGTACCGGTTTGAAGCAATTTGTATAAAGCGGCTTCCAGCGGTAGTAATAATGTTAAAGGTAAAAATGCCCAAATAGTTGTATAATAAACACTGGAAAATAAAACCCTTGTTTTAACAAAAAAAGAAAATAATCGGATAATAAAACTAATAAGTAAAAACAATAAAACGGAAAAAACATAAAGATAAAGAAAAGCAGTTAAAGGATGCCAGGCAAGATATCCGATAATTTCACTAAATCTATAACTGCCAAAAGCTAAAACAACTTTTTCCAAAAAGATATTGTTTTTAAGATAATGTAATACGATAGTTGTTACCAAAGCAGTTGAACCTGCAATTAAAAGCATCAGAACGGATGAATGGAAACCAGAGAGAATTCTTTGATCTCTAATATCGGCGTAAAAATTATAAGGCCTTATTAACGCTCTTTGAGTATCTTCCCTGAATTTTCTTCTGGAATTAATTAGCATTGCAATTATTAAAGAAAGTATCAAAGCGGCAATAATAAAAAAGAAATTCGATTCGGTTTTATTGCTCCCGATTGGAACGGAAACTCTTGCACCTCCTAAAAGTTTTGATTTTATCAAGTTATAACTTATACGCGAAGCGTTGCTATCGTTAGAAAGAATGCCGATGTTATAAATTTTATTTTCGTTAAAGCCGGTGTAAAAAGGAGAAAAATCGCCTTTGTAATTAAACATGCTGTTTAATATAAAACCGGTTAACTTTTTATCATCGCTAAGTTTAATTATGTTTTCAAAAAATTTAGCTTGTCCTTCGTAAGAAAAATTATTTAAATAGCCGTCTGTTCCGCCTTTATATGTCGGATAAGTAGCTTCGCTAATAAAATAAAGTAAAGAATCTCCTGAAGAATTACGGAATAATGTATTGTTAAATTTTTTTAAATTGAATGAATAAATTTCCAAGCCGTATAAATCTATATTAGGAATAGTTTTGGGCAACGACACGGCGGACGTATAAGTAAGTTTATTTGGTGCATTACTTTTAATTGTTTTGGAAATTAAATTTATGAAGTTATAATGTTTATAAGAATTTCCTAAAAATCCACCGCCGCTTCCGTAAGCAATAATTGTAGGATATTTGTTATAAAATTTTATTGTTCTGCTTATAAAAGTGGTTGTTCGTGTTCTAAAATCTTTATCTTCGGCAAATCTTTCCGGAACTGAATTTAATGGTAATTCAAGCATGGAAAACAATCCTAACTCTTCGCATAAATATACGGCATAAGGGTGTGGTATTGATTTGGAAAATCTTACGGTATTTACACCCAAAGATTTAATTTGAAGTAAATCGTTTTTAATCTGTTTATAATTTGAAACTGAATTTTCCTTGGAACGAATATATGTTACACCTTCTATATTAAACTCTCTGTTATTTAACAACAAGTGATTTTTATTTTTAGAGAAATTAAAAAGAGAAATTTGTTTACGAAATTCGTCATATACAAACCCCTCTTCGTTTGTTAGTTTAACGGTAATTAAATATCTATTGGGATTTTGATTATCCCAAAAAGATATTTTTTTTAGCTTAACGTAAAAACTTTTTTGAAAATTTTTTGTTTTTAACGGTTTTATGTTCCAGATGTTATAATATTTGTTAGTGGTATCTCCAATTATTTTTAGAGAAGCACCAAGTTTAAAAAAACCATGAAAATTTTCCAGCAAAGAATCGGAAACGATTTTATTGAAATTTTCCAAATTTACATTAAAAGTTAATCTGCCTTTATAAGGTTTGGATTCGGATTTAAAATTGATTGATACATTTTTAATACCCACTTTAGGTCTAAACGATAAAAATATATCTCTAAAAACACCACCGAAATTTTTAGGAGAAATAAATTGTTGTTTTAAAGGAATTGTATTTTTTGAATCGAAAGCATATTGAAGTTTTATGCGTAATTTGTTTGGTGTATTATAATTTAATAAATTCCCCGGCAAATCGATTGAAAAGGGAATTGCACCACCGGGATGTTTATATATGGAAGCATTATTAATAAAAATTTCGGCATAATAATTTAATCCTAAAAAATGAAGGCGTATAAAATTTTTTGTAATTTTTTTGGCGGGAATTGTGAACGATTTTTCAAATATTAGCGTTTTTTTACTTGTAATTTCCAATGGGAAGGAAACTTCTGTAAATTGTTTTTGATCATCTTCATAAAAAACTTTCCAGCTGTTATTTAAAGATTTAACCGAACGGGAAACCGTAGTTCCCAGAAATAAAGAATCTTGCAAATTATCAAAACCCGATGGGAGTTCTATAATTTTAATTTGTGCAATTGAAATAAAATTTAACAGAAGCTGGAATGTTAAAATAGTTAATAAATTTCTATTCATAAAAGTTGAAAAAAATTCTAAAATAAAACTATAAATATACTAAATATTAAAAGCCGAATCAATTATGAGGTTTTACGTTAAATAATTGAAATTGAATAAGTTAGATGATTTTGTTAGAAATAATTTGTACTTAAAATATAATCCGTAATGTTATAAATAAATATCGTAAAAATTTAATTTTCATATTAATTTGATTATACTGAATGATGTTGAATTATGATTATAGTCTGTTTTACATCTCTCCACCGTTCTGTAACGGTTTATTACTTACTTTTTAATTTTTAAAAGGTTTCGTAAAATGTAAAGACATAACTTTTATAAGAAGTTGCAAAACAATTCCCTTATAATCATAACTATTGTTAATTTATTTTTATTTCACATTTTCAATAATTCCAAATTATTAAAAATAACTTCGGAATCTATTAGAAAACGGATTCCGAAGTGAAATTACTTATATAAAAATTAAACACTTAATATAATATCTTTGAAGGAATCTGCCTTTAAGCAAGCTCCCCCGACTAATGCGCCATCTATATCCGGTTGTGAAAGTAACTCTTTTGCATTATTCGGTTTTACACTACCGCCATATTGAATTGTGATATTGTTTGCTGTTTCTTCGTTGGAA
>JALSTL010000206.1 GCA_026983755.1 Melioribacteraceae bacterium
ACACCCGGTTCACCAATTAAAACAGGGTTGTTTTTAGTTCTACGTGAAAGCACTTGTAAAACTCTTCTTATTTCTTCATCTCTGCCAATTACCGGGTCCAGTTTTCCTTGTTTAGCAAGTTCGTTTAAATCTCTGCCGAATTTTTTTAATGATTGATAAGTATCTTCCGCTGTTTGCGAAGTAACACGCTGATTACCTCGTATGTCTTTTAATCCGGAAAGAATTATATTTTTTGTAATACCGTTTTCTTTTAATAATTTACCAACATTACCGGTATCATCAGTAAGAGCTAAAAGAAAATGTTCTGTAGAAACATATTCATCTTTAAGTTTTTTTGCTTCTTCAGCAGCATTATCAAATAATTTTGCTGTATTATTAGATAGCTGCTGATTTCCGATTCCGGCACCAGTAACTTTTGGTAAACTCTCTAAAAGTTCATTAATTTTAATTTTTAATTGATTAATATTTGCACCGGTCTTTTGAATCATTGATTCGGAAACACCGGAAGGCTCTTGAAGCATTGCAGCAAAAATATGTTCCGGTTCTACAATTTGGTTATTGTAGTTTTGAGCAATTTCTACAGCATTTTGAACAACTTCTTGTGCCTTTACTGTTAATTTGTTTAGATTAAACGACATTTTATACCTCTATATCCTATTAATATTTATAATCAGAATTTCAAATTATTTAATTAAATTTTTAGCACTTTAACAAGAATATAGAAAAAAAGTTTCTTGTTAAATTATAAATATAATTAAAAACTTAATAGATTAAACTTAAAGTATTGTTTTTTGAAATTGGTTATAATTTGTAATAATAGTAAATTTAAAACTTATTTTTATAAAAACAAGCAAAAACAATTTAGTGTTAACAAAAAATAGTGATATAATTGCAGCTATTTCAACACCGTTTGGAGAGGGTGCTATTTCTGTAATTCGAATAAGTGGACAAGGGTGTCTTAAAAAGATAAATAAGATATTTAATGGTAAAACCGATTTAGAAAAAGCTAAACCAAACACAATACATTATGGAAAAATATTCGATAAAAAAAATAAGATAATAGATGATGTTTTGGTTTCTATATTTAAAAATCCGAATTCATATACAGGGGAAGATTCTGCAGAAATAAGTACACACGGAAATCCGTTAATTACGCAAAAAATTTTAGATTTATTATTTAGTTTGGATATTAGAGCTGCAGAACCTGGTGAATTCACAAAAAGGGCGTTTATAAATGGTAAAATGGATTTAACCCAGGCAGAAGCAGTAGCAGATATTATAAATGCGCGGACAAATGTATCGTTAAAAGGTGCAAGAAATCAATTGGATGGATTGCTTTCTTCTAAAATAAATGAATTAAGAAATTTACTAATAGATGCCTCTTCCCTTTTAGAATTGGAGCTTGATTTTGCCGAAGAAGATTTGGAGTTTATTTCTTATAAGGAAATAAAAAGAAGAATTAATAATATAAATAGTGAATTAAAAAATCTTGTTAATTCTTATAAAATCGGTAAAATTGTAAAAGATGGAGTTAATGTTGTGCTTGTAGGCAAGCCAAACGTGGGTAAATCTTCATTATTAAATTATATTTTAAAAGAATCACGAGCTATTGTAAGTCATATTCCCGGAACCACAAGGGATATTATTAAAGAAGAAATATCAATTGACGGCATTCTTTTTAAAATTTATGATACTGCAGGAATAAGATTA
This sequence comes from Melioribacteraceae bacterium, assembly GCA_026983755.1. The sequence goes on from JALSTL010000206.1 coordinate 1,711, forward strand.
ACTGATAATGAAATTGAAAAAGAAGGAGTTTATAGAAGTAGAAATGCTGTTAAAAATGCAGATGTAGTTGTTTTTATAAATGATGTTGAAAGTAGTTTTCCGGAAGACTTATATCAAGAAATATTAAAACTTACAAAAAAAAATATAATTAACGTAATAAATAAAATTGATTTGAAAAGGATAAAACCTGAAAAAAATGAAATTTTAATTTCTGCAAAAACCGGCGAAGGAATGGAAATCTTTTTTAACACACTAAAAGAAAAATCATTTGGGTTGGAAATCTTTTCGGAAGAAAATGCAATAGTTACAAATATTAGACATAAAAATACATTAAATAAAGCAATTGCATTTTTAGATGACGCAAATAAAGCAATAAAAGAGAAATTATCAAACGAATTTATTGCCGATGATTTAAGAAGAGCAGAAAATGCTCTTGGTGAAATAATTGGAAAAGTTACAACAGAAGACATATTAAATAATATTTTTTCTAATTTTTGTATTGGAAAATAAAAGTTTCACGTGAAACATTCCGATAAGAAAATGTTAAAAAGGTTTCACGTGAAACATAATATAAGAAAGAAACAATTATGAAAAATTACGATGTAATTGTGATTGGTGGAGGTCATGCGGGAATTGAGGCATCAATTGCGCCGGCCAAAATGGGGTTGACTGTAGCTTTAATTACAATGGAGATAACCGGAATCGGAAGAATGTCCTGTAATCCAGCGATAGGGGGAAGTGCAAAAGGACATTTGGTTCACGAAATAGATGCTTTGGGTGGAGTAATGGGCTTAATAGCCGATAAAACCGGCATTCAGTTTAGAACCCTTAATAAATCAAAAGGTCCGGCTATTTGGGCGGGTAGATGTCAATCCGATAGAAAACTCTATTCCATAGAAGCACAAAAAGTTGTTTTGGAAACCGAAAATTTAGAAGTAATAGAAGATTCCGTAATAAAAATTATTGAAGAAAACAGAAGAGTTGTTGGAGTTGAAACATTAAAAGGTAATATCATTAAATGTAAAGCGGTAATAATATCTGCGGGAACGTTTCTAAATGGAAAAATGCACACGGGATTAAACTCTGTTGAAGGTGGACGTTTTGGCGAAAATGCTGTTTTGGGGTTAACGGAATCTCTAATTGAACTTGGTTTTAAAGCTGACAGATTGAAAACGGGAACACCGCCGAGATTATTAAAAAGCTCGATTAATTTTGATATATTAGAGGAGCAACCTGGAGATAAAAATCCTCAACCGTTTTCTTTAAGAACAGATAAAAGTAAATTTCCTTTTTTACCACAAGTAAATTGTCACATTACCTATACGAACGAAAAAGTTCATAGAATTTTAGAAACAGGATTTGATCGTTCTCCAATGTTTACAGGTTTAATAAGCGGAGCCGGTCCAAGATATTGTCCTTCCATAGAAGATAAAATTGTTCGATTCTCGGATAAAACACGACATCAATTATTTTTAGAACCGGAAGGCTTGGATAACGATTTGGTTTATTTAAATGGATTTTCCTCTTCTTTGCCGGAAGAAATTCAACTTAAAGCTTTGTATAATATTAAGGGTTTGGAAGATGTTATAATGGTTAGACCCGGTTATGCAATAGAATATGATTATTTTCCACCATATCAAGTAGATTTAACATTGGAAACAAAACTGGTTGGTGGGTTATATTTTGCCGGACAAATAAACGGAACATCCGGATACGAAGAGGCGGCGGGACAAGGACTGGTTGCAGGAATTAATGCGGCGTTAAAAATTCAAAAAAGAAAAGAATTTATATTAAAAAGAAGCGAATCTTACATTGGTGTTTTAATTGATGATTTGGTAAATAAATCGACAAACGAACCTTATAGAATGTTCACATCCAGGGCAGAGCATCGTTTATTGTTAAGGCAAGATAATTCGGATAGAAGGCTGATGTATTACGGTAAAGAATTTGGTTTAGTTTCGAAAGATGTGTTTAATGCATTAAAGGAAAAAGAAAAAATAATTCAACTGGGAATAAATTTTGCATCGGAAATAAAGTTTACTCCAAGTATAAATAGTTTTTTAAGACGAAAAAAATCAGCTGAATTAAATAATGCGGAAACATTAAATAAATTATTAAAAAGACCGGAGCTAAAACTAAAGGAACTATTGTTGCTTGTCGATAAAGAAAAATATCCGATAGTTGATGCAATATTGAAAAACGAAGAGGCAATAAATCAAATAGAAATAGAATTAAAATACGAAGGATATATCGTCAGACAGCAAGAGTTGGTTAAGAAAATAGAAAAATATGAGAACTTAAAAATCCCATTAAATTTTAATTATTCAAATTTAAATGGAATTTCAATAGAAGGAAGAGAAAAATTAAATAAAATAAAACCACATTCGCTAGGACAGGCATCCAGAATTTCCGGGGTATCACCTTCAGATATTTCTGTTTTATTAGTATATTTAAAAAGTTAAATTATAGGAGTATGTTTTATTGAAAAAAAAGAAAGATTTTTTACTGGAATTAAAAACATTATTTTGGGAAAATCAATTAAACTTAGGAGAACATAGAATAGAAAGATTGGCGCATTTTGCCGAACTGGTAACAAAAAAAAATGAAGAAATAAATCTGGTTTCAAGAAAAGATGTGGATAATATAATTGAAAACCATGTTTTTATTTCTGTTTTGGCATCGGAATTTTTACCTGAAGGAGCAAACAATTTTCTGGACATAGGAACAGGTGGTGGTTTTCCCGGAATTCCACTAGCAATTGTAAAACCCTTAATGCGCGGGGTTTTGGTAGATTCAACATTAAAAAAAATAAATGCTGTTTCTGATTTTGTAAAAAAATTAAAACTGAGTAATATTACAACAGAAAATTCCAGAGTTGAAAGTAACGAATTCATAAAAAAAAATAAAAATAAATTCGATCTAGTAATTAGTCGCGGTACGGTTCCTTTGATTTTGCTTTTCAGATATGCCCTACCTTTGATAAAAGACAAAGCATACCTTGCAGCAATAAAGGGAGGTAAACTTGAAGAAGAGTTTAAAACCGCCGAAATAAAATATAAATCACATATTAAAAAATCCACTATTTTTGACCTTGCTTATAAACCAAACAACATAAGAAATAAGAAAGGAAAAAAAATTATACTATTGGAAATCATAAAGTGAATAAAATTACAAAAACCTTATTTAACGAAATTAGCAATCTGGCAACCGAACAAAGAAATCCAAATTCAACAGATATAGACGAGCTTTCAACTATAGAAATTCTTAAAATAATTAACGAAGAGGATAAAAAGGTACCCTTAGCCGTTGAAAAAGAATTGCCTTACATTGAAAAAGCAGTTGAAGAAATTGTTAAGGCAATTAAAAACGGGGGCAGACTTCTTTATTTCGGAGCGGGAACAAGTGGAAGGTTAGGTGTGGTTGATGCAGCTGAATGTCCGCCTACTTTTGGTACGCCTCCTGAATTGGTGCAGGGTTTTATTGCCGGTGGAGAAGCCGCTATGTTTGTAGCCCAAGAAGGTGCCGAGGATTTTGAAGAAAACGGCGCTAAAGATATTGAGTTGGCTAAAGTTACAAACAAAGATGTAGTTTGCGGAATTGCCGCAAGTAGAAGAACTCCTTACGTAATTGGCGCAATTAAAAAAGCAAAAGAACTTGGGGCAACAACTTTGTATATAACATGCACACCAAGAGAAAGTTTTAATATTGAAGAAGTTGATATTCCAATTTGCCCTTATGTTGGTCCCGAAGTTGTAATGGGTTCAACAAGAATGAAGAGCGGAACCGCCCAAAAGTTGGTACTTAATATGTTAACCACAACAACAATGGTTCGTTTGGGTAAAACGTATGAAAACATGATGATTGACCTACAAATGACCAATAAAAAGTTGGTGGAAAGATCAAAAAGAATTGTTATGATGATTACCGGAGTTGATTACGAAGAGGCAACTAAATATTTGGAAAAAGCAAACTACCACGTTAAAACAGCCTTGGTTATGATTATTGCCGAAGTAGGTTTGGAAGAAGCAAGGAAAAGATTGGAAAAAGCAGATGGCTTTGTAAGAAAGGCAATTAAAATTACTCTTTAAAAAAATAATTTATAGTTTATATTGTTTAAATTTAAATTTTTTGATTTTTTAATTTATTTTTGCGGTTTTTTAAATGAACTCATTTTCCCTTAAATAAATTTATCACATCTTCAACCGGAATATTTATTAAATTTCCCGTTCCTCTTTCTCCAAACTTATACGGCGGTGTTGGATATTTTGATTTATAATAATCCGACATTGCTTTTTTAATTCTTCTTTTGGTTGTATCCAAAAACGATTTTTTAGACACGTAATTTTTTAACTTCTCTTTTGATGCTAATTTTAGAACGGTGATATTAGGGTTTTGTATTAAAAAACTATCGGTATTGCTTCGTGTTTGCTTCGCTTTTATTTCTGAGGCAAGAGTATCCGTATAAGATTTTAGAATAGGTTCATTAAACACTCTTTTTTCTTTCTTATCAAATTTTTGATAAATATTAGAAGTTGTTGAAATTGATTTCTTTTGTTTATTAATTTTTTTACTATTGGATTCTTTTGTATCAATGTTGTGTTTAATAACATTTAACTTAATAAAATTGCTATCCGATTTTTTGATTTTATTTTTAAAAAATATTTGAGTTGAAAAAAAGAGTAAAATTAAATGAATAATAATTGCTAAACATAAAGCAATAAAAGAAATGTGTTTTGGGTTAGTAATGTTCATAAATTATCTCAATAACCAAAGAGGATTTTGCTCAAAATTATTAATGTATCGAAAAGTTTTTAGAGGATAAT
>JALSTL010000207.1 GCA_026983755.1 Melioribacteraceae bacterium
AGCCTAAGTAAGCGTTTGCCGAGCCTAATATCATTGCCAAAATAACACCGAGTGAAACAGCTTTAAAAGAAAGTTCTTTCATTTCTTTTTCGGGTGGAACGTAAGGTTTAAATTTTGAATCCATTTTGCCCCCGTAATATAGTTAAAGGTTATTTTGTTTTATGAATACAAATTACAATAATTAATATTTTACTACAAATATTAGAAAGAAATTTTTAAAAGCCTCAATGTTAAAATTATTATTACTTTAGTTGAGTGAGTTAGAAAGGAATTGTTATTTTACATTGCCATTTATAGAACAGGTTTTTTCTAAAAAGAAGGTTAAAAAATATTTGCATTCATACTATCAAAAGGTTATTTTTACACTTCAAAAATAATGGGCCCATAGCTCAGTTGGTTAGAGCATCTGACTCATAATCAGAGGGTCGGTGGTTCGAGTCCATCTGGGCCCACAAAAAAAACGCATGAATATTTCATGCGTTTTTTTATAACCAAATTAAAAACTATATCTTATACCGGAGTTTTTTTTCTATCTTTAGGAACTTCATGCCATTCAAAAGCATTTGTAGGACAAACATCAAAACATGTTGAACAACCGGTACAATTGTATTCATCAACATTTGCTACTATTCCCTTTTTGTTTTTCCCTTCCATTCCTTTACCCTTAACCATTTTAATTGCATAACAATGTCCTATTGGATTGCATAACTCACACCCTGTACATTTATCATTATTAACAAATGCAACAGCGTCTTTAGTTTTTAATATGGTTGCCGGTTTTACTGTTGACAATAGCAAATCCCGTATTTCTTTTAAGGAGGAATAATTATGTCTTTCCAAATAATTTTTCAACTTATCGATTTCTTTGTATAAAAAATTATATCCTCTAATCATTGTATCAGTGCAAATACCAATCATATCAGCACCCAACATTACCATTTCGATATAATCTCTCCAATTAGCCATACCTCCGTATCCAATTATTGGATAGTTACCTGGGTTAAGTGTTCTTATTTCGTAAACATCCCGCAATGCCAATGGTTTTAACCAAGGCCCCGAAAGTGTGGTTAATCCATTATCTATATTTAAACGCTGAGTGCTTTCAAATGGATTTTCAATATTTATTGGAGGTACACCTAATCTGTTACCTACCGATGCAACAATATCGGCACCAGCTTCGTAAGTTGATTTAGCTACTTGTGCAATATTGCCTGCCTCAGGAGTTAGTTTTACAACCAGCGGTATATTGGTTTCCGCCTTAACTGCTTTTACTATTGCAGCCACATCGGAAGGACATTGCCCTAAAGAAGCACCGGTTTTATGTTCCGTTCTTTCTCCGGTAATTTCAACGTTAAAAGACATGTTAGGACAACACATATTCAACTCGTTTCCATCTGCTCCGGCATCTTCAAATGCTTTTGCCATTTTAACCCAGCCATCAATTCCGGCAGGACCTTCGTAAGTAATGTTGCTAAATATTTTTGTTACCTTTGCATATTTTTTACCCCCTTCACATAAGCGTAAAGCCTCGTCAAGTTTTATTCTTTTTTCAAGAGTAAATGTGTGAAGTTTTTCTTTTTTCCACCAACTGTAGCGTGGGTCTCTACTTATGTATGGCTCAGGATCTATTGTTAATTTTATAAAAGCAGCTCCCCAACCGGCTTCGTCAATTTTACGAATCATATCAACAGTTTTTACAGTTGGACCAGAGCCAACTACAAAGGGATTGTGAAAATTGATACCTGCTATATTTACAGGTAAATATGTTTTTTCTTGTATTTCGTTCATCTATATTATTTCCTTTCCAGGTATATTATACTATACTATTTTAGTTTTACCAGTTTTCCACTTTCGGCTGATTTATAAATTGCCAAAACAACCTCAAGTGCTTTAAGTCCATCTTCACCTTTTGTGCCAAGGTTCGGTTCTTTGTTATTAATAGCACAATTAATAAAATGCTCAAGTTCTTTTACATAACCTAACGACATAAATTCATCTACCGCAGGCTTAGTCCATCCATGAGTAAAATCTGTTTTTTCAATTGCGTATCCGTATCCGTGTCTGCTGTAAACATCAATGGGTGAACCTTTAGTTAAATCTATGTGGATATTACCATCTGTTCCGTATATTTCAATTTTGTCATCCATTCCACCGTGTGTTATATAATTTGCTTCAACAAATGCTTTAACTCCGTTTTCCAATGTTAAAAGAGCTGCCGCCCAATCTTCGCCTGTGTAGTCGTGATGTTTAAGATTTGTTTCACCACCGTTAGTAGCCATACCCATAACTTCCTGAACATCACATCCTGCAAGGAATGAAACAAATGCTACAGGATGAATTCCAAGATGAATCATAGTACCGCCACCGCAATATTCTTTTTTCTGTGCATATATTGAATGCGAACCTTGATGAGATTCTTTAGCTTTAATATAAAGGAGCTTACCAATACCACCTTCATCCAAAATTTCTTTTGCCCTTACAATAGCCGGAGCAAAGAGCCAATCTTCCGCATACATTAAGCGAACATTATTTTTTTTACAAACATCAATCATCGCTTGGGCATCGGATATATTTGTTGCAATTGGTTTTTCGCAAATAATATTTTTAATTCCTGCTTCTGCTGCGGCAATTACAATTTTTTTATGAAGAAAATTGGGAACGCATACACTTAATAAATCGATGTTTTCTTTTTCAAACATCTCATTATAATCTTTATAAGTATTTGGGATATTATATTTACTTGAAAATTCTTTGAGATTATCCAAAGCTGCAACAGCTTGCATTTTAACTTGAGGAAATCTTTTATACGATTCTGCATGCAAACCTGCAGCAAACCTAGAACCGATTATTCCGATTTTTATCTTTGACATTTATATACTCCGATGATTTTTTGTTTCTTAAATTTCGTAATTAGATAGTCATTGCAGTAAAACCACCATCAACAGTAACTATTGAGCCGGTTACAAATGATGAAGCATTTGAAGAGGCGAGCCAAATTGTTGCAGCGATAAGTTCCTCGGGGTTTCCGAAACGTGCCATTGGAGTATGAGCCATTATACTTGCAACACGTTCTTTTGTAAGCATTTTTTTATTTTGCTCTGCCGGAAAAAACCCCGGTACTATAGCATTAACTCTCACATTGGAAGTAGCCCACTCAATTGCAAGTGTTCGTGTTAGGTTATTTATTCCAGCTTTAGTAGTACTATAAGCAAATACTTTTGAAAGCGGCGGACCTGATGCTACAGAAGAAATATTAATTATACTTCCCTCCTTAGCCTCAAGCATCTCTTCGCCAAAAACTTGGCATCCGAACAAAGCACTTTTTAAATTAACATTTACTATTTCGTCCCACTCTTCTTCGGTAATTTCAAGAAATGGTGTTTTGCTTGTCATTCCAGGTGCATTTATTAATATGTCAACTTTACCTAGTTTTTCCGAAACAATTTTTTTCGCATCCTCTAAGGTAGTTTTTTTGGTAGCATCCACTTTAACGGCTACTGTTTTAACGCCGGTTTTTAGTTTAATATCTTTGGCTTTTTTTTTTGCTTTTTCTAAATTCCTACCCAATATTGCAATGTTTGCACCAGCTTCTGCAAGTCCGAATGCCATTGAGCCTGCAAGTGTTCCGCTACCACCTATTACTACGGCATTTTTATTTTTTAGACCGTACAAATTTTCTAAATAATTCATTAGTTTCTCTCTATAAATTTCTCGGCAAATTGTTTTAACGATTTTTTAATAGTTTCAACATCTCCTGGTTTTCTTTCTTTTTCAACAAGAGATAAAGGAGAAGACATCCCAAGTATTGGTGTGTATCCAGCGCCTGAAATCGCTTTTTTATATCCGGGTCCCGTTTCAAAATTAACTCCGCCGGTTGGCATAATAATTTTTCCGTTATGCCTTTCGCGAACAAACGGAGCTAACAAGCCGGCAATGCCCGAAGCACCAAGTACACCGGCAGGGAATATTTTTATTGCATCAGGTTCCAATCCGTCAGGACGTTCCATATAGTAATTAAATTCCGTAGGCGTCATAATTGCCGGAGCAGAAAAGATTTCTTTTTCTTGAGTTATTTTTATAAACTCCTGCCCTTCTGCGTGTCCGCCCATAACATTGCCGGGGGCAACAATCATTTCAAAACCCATTTCAATAGCTTGTTCTAACTCGGAGGGATTGATAATACTTCCACATCCCAGAATGAATGGATTATCTTCAGGAGACTCTTCACGCAATTTAACCAACTCTGCCATTCCTTCTTTTAATATTGCAGGCTCAATGCGAAAAGTTGTTTCGGCAACATACCCGGCTTTATAAACCTCAACCATTGTGGTGATAAGGTCTTCAGGCTTTTGAACGTGTTTTTTGTTTATTACAACTACAACACCACTTTTAAGCATTGCGGTTCTTACTTTGTTTCTATTGTATGCATAACTCATTTTTAATTCTCCAACTAAATGTGATTTTTTCAATTTTCATAAATTTTCAAAATAATTTAAAATATATTATCGAATAGCTTTTACACCACCACCCGATTTAGCACGTTTTGCTTCTCGTTCAATATCTTTAAGTGTAACCATAGTAAAATCGCCTGGAGTTTCTTGAACCAAAATACCGTGAGCCGCGCCCCATTCAACAGCTGTTTGTAAATCCTTGCCATACATCAATGCAGCCAAAACTCCGGATGTGAAAGAATCCCCACCACCGGTTCTATCTGCAATAGGAATATTTTTACGCAATGGTGCAACATAAAATTTATCGTTTATTGCATCGTAAAGTACAGCACCCCAATGAATTAAATCGGCATTAACAGCACCACGCCATTGAGTCCCAATTAAAGAAAGATTCGGAAAATCTTGGGATAGTTTTTTAACTGTAACTTTATATGCCTCAAGCCATTCTTCAAAAGTAGCACCTTTTTTTGTTTCGGTTTCATATCCTAAAGCATCGCTTAAATCGGAATCGTTTCCTACAAGAAAGCCAAGATAAGGAGCAATTTTTTTATTTATTGAACGTGCAATTTCTTTGTTGGGCTGAACCTTTGCTCTGTAATTCAAATCGGCAGCAACAAACACTCCGTTAGCATTTGCTTTTTGAACTGCTTCCATTGCAACTTCTGCTGTGCTATCGGAAAGTAATGTGAAGATGCCCCCTGTATTAAAAGCCCTTACGCCATCCTTAAAAAAAAGTTTATCCCAATTAAAATCATTTTTTTTAATTTCACGAATTGCAGAATGGGCACGGTAATAAACAGTATCCGATGGGATTATTCCTTTGCCATTGTAAGTGAAATTTATTCCGTTTGTTAAACCGCCCTTTTGGTCGGTACTGTGTGGGGTACCATCGTTGTTTGTGTTAAACCAAATAATATTTGACGTATCTACACCTACTTCTCGCATTTGGTTGCGAATGTTCAAACCAATATTATCATCAACCAAGGCTGTTAATACTGAACTTCGTAAACCGAATGTATATGACAAACCGCATGATACATTTGTTTCGCCACCGCCTTGTGATACGCGCAACTGTCTTGCACGTGCAGTCGGAACATCGTAAGGATCAATACGTAACATAACTTCACCCAAAGACATTCCATCGTACTTACAGCTTTCTGCTGATTTTATCTCGGTGTATTTTACTACTTTTCCCAATTTTATTTCTCCATTTTTAGATTTATATTTCATGATTATTTTAACACATCTTTGTTTACAACAAAAGTCGGAATTTTTCCGTTTACAAAATCAACAACCGCTTCGGTTGACATTATTTGCATTCCTATTTTTCCGGAATCGGTATCAGAGCCTACATGCGAACTTACGATGATATTAAGACTTTCATCCAAAGGTAAATCTTCTTCCAACCATATTTCATCAAGTCCGAAGCCCCATATTTTACCAGCTTTAACGGCATTGTAAATTGCTCTGCTATCGGTGAGAATACCGCGTGCACAATTTACAAGGACTGTAGTTTCTTTCATCAAAGAAAGTTCACGTTCTCCAACAAGTTGCTCACTTGCCGCGGCGTGAATTGTAATTATATCGCTTTGTTCATAAAGTTCATCAAGTGTAACATAAGTTGCGTTGTTTGCTTCTGCCCATTTGTTATCGGGATACAAATCGTATGCAAGAATTTTTACGTCATAACCACTCATTAATTTTGCTACATTTCTCCCTATTGTTCCGGTTCCAATAATACCAAGTGTTTTATTGGAAACATCCAAACGTGAAGGACCTTCTTTAGGTTTTCCGTTACTCGCTGTATAATAATGATTAATTCTACGTCCGGCAACATCCATTATTGTTGCTTGTGTCCATTCCGCTGTTGGCAATGCATTACAGCCGGGTGCATTTGTAACCATTATGCCAAATTCGGTTGCCGCTTCCAAATCAACCGATACATATCCGATGCCGTATCGAGCGATAAGCTCTAAAGTTCCCCCTGCTTTTTTCCCAACTTTAGAAAGAAGT
>JALSTL010000208.1 GCA_026983755.1 Melioribacteraceae bacterium
AGCCTAAGTAAGCGTTTGCCGAGCCTAATATCATTGCCAAAATAACACCGAGTGAAACAGCTTTAAAAGAAAGTTCTTTCATTTCTTTTTCGGGTGGAACGTAAGGTTTAAATTTTGAATCCATTTTACCCCCGTAAAATAATTAAAAGGTAATTCCGATTTGTAATTACAAATTAAAATATTTTATTAAATAATAAAAATATATTATTGCCTTTATCTAAAGAATGCAAAAAAATATTTGCATTCAAAATATCAAAAGCTTATTTTTGGAATTCAAAATTAATGGGCCCATAGCTCAGTTGGTTAGAGCATCTGACTCATAATCAGAGGGTCGGTGGTTCGAGTCCATCTGGGCCCACAATTAGTATTTTGCTACTTTTGAAATTTGTTATTTCAATTCATACAATACTTTCCATATCCAACAAATTTTTTTTTCAAATTATCACCATTTAGCTTTAGTCCGTTAAATTCAATAAAATACTTCTGCTTATGTAAAATTTAACTTTTAAGAAATATTTAAAATGTAAACTATCCGATTTTATATCATTTAGTTTTTAATTATTTTATCTTTTATGATATGAAAATTGAACGCTATACTTTTATAATTAACAACAAAATAAGATATTTTTTTTTCACTTGACATTATTTTTTTATTCAACTTATTGCTTTATATTCTTAAAAATAATCAGCTATTTATTTGTTATTTATTACAATTAGTTAAGTTGGTTATTTATTATAATACTTTATGTAAATCTGTTAACTTATTTATTTGCAATAAGTTATATTTTTTCATATATTTTATTGCAAAAATAATTTAGCACGGCATTATTGAGAATTAATTCAATTTTCAAATAAAATCTTCGATAATACTTGTGCATAAAAGTTTTTAGGAGGTTTTATGGGGAACTTAAATTTTTGGTATTTATTGTTGTTATTAGGACTTTTTATAGTAGTTAATTTTACTTATAAAAAATTTCCGAAAAATAACGAAAAGCTTTATAAAATTTTAACAAAAGATTAAAAACTAATAATTTTAGCAAAAGAGAGGAATAAATGGATAGTTCTGGCTCTAAAAGTTTATTGCTAAGCAAACAAAAATCCGATTATGTTAGCAATAACATACTGGAGGAAGAAGCAAAACTAAAAAAAGAACTTTTTAAAAAGAAAATAACAATTGTAAGTTTGGGTACTATTTATGTTTTATTATTAATCGTATCTCTAACTTTGCTTAGTTAACACATTTATAACAATAGGTTAAGAAATTATCTTAACCTATTATTTTTTTAAATTCATTTTCCACATCTTTAAGGTTGTTAACTTTTGTAAACTTACTTACAACAATAATAACAATTGTTGCAAAAATTACGCCCGGAACCATTTCATATAAATTAAAAATTCCACCTGTTAGTTGTTTCCAAATTAAAATTGTAACACCGCCAGTCAACATTCCTGCAAGAGCACCTTTTTCAGTAATATTTTTCCAATATAACGATAAAAAAATAACCGGTCCGAAAGTTGCCCCGAATCCTGCCCAAGCATAGGCAACTAAATCCAAAACACTTGAATTCGGATTTAGCCCTATTATAATTGCTATTAGTGCAATAAATAAAACGAAACCTCTACTAACCCATAGTAATTCCTTTTGAGATGCTTTTGGACGTATAAACGGTTTATATATATCTTCTACCAAGGAAGAAGATGCAACTAATAATTGTGAATCTGCAGTACTCATTATTGCCGCTAATATAGCAGCCAATAAAACCCCCGAAAAGAGGGGAGTAACTAAATCTTTAACCAAAACAATAAAAACCTTTTCCGAATTCGCATTACTTAAATGCGGATTAACTATTATGTATCCAACCATACCTATTATAACGGCGGATAATAAACTGAATATTACCCATATCATAGCAATTTTTCTGGCTTTAGATAATTGTTCCGAACTTTTTATTGCCATAAATCTGGCTAAAATATGAGGTTGACCGAAATACCCTAAACCCCAGCCGAATAATGAAATAATTGATAAAACAGTAATGCTATTGCCTTCTTTAGTAGTAAAAATATTTAGCAATTGCGGATTGGATTCATTTATTTTTTTTATTGCAACGTAAATACCGCCAATATTATTAATTGCTATAACAGGAACAATAATTATTGCAAAAAACATAATTGCTCCTTGATAAACATCCGTCCAACTAACAGCTTGAAAACCACCGAGGAATGTGTATGATACTATTATTATTCCTCCGACTAATAAAGCTGTAAAATAAGGAAGATCAAAAACGGTACTAAATAATTTCGCACCCGCAACAAACCCGGATGAAGTATAAATTAAAAAGAATATTAAAATAAATAATGCTGAAAAAACCCTGATGGTTTTTGATTTTGTTTTAAATCTGTTTTCAAAATAATCCGGAATAGTAAGAGAATTACCGGCTATTTCAGTATAAATACGTAATCGTTTTGCAATAAATTTCCAATTAATATATGTTCCTATTAATAATCCGATTAAAAGCCATAAAGATTCTACACCGGATAAATATGCATAACCCGGCAATCCTAACAATAACCAACCGCTCATATCCGATGCTTGGGCACTAAGTGATGTTACCCATGCATTAAGTTTTCTGCCGCCAAGAATATAATCGGAAAGATTCTTTGTACGGGAATAAAAGTACCACCCTATTGCTAACATTCCAATTAAGTATAATGCGAATGAAATGAAAATTCCTATTTGAGATTTTTCCATAATAAACCCATTATTATGCATTAGAATTTAGAAGTTGTTTATAAAACTCTAATATGAAATAAGTTAAAGAGACTTTTTTATTTAACCCTTTCCTAAAGTTATGCTTTAGAAAAATTGCTTTTATTACACTAGTTTAGAGCTATTCTGTTTTTCTATAGCATAATTCGGGTTAAACAATTACAATTTTAGTTTAAAATAAAAAAGGCATATTACAATGTTAATAATATGCCTTGAGAGCGATTCAATATTTACTTCAAGTTTTAATTTTTTCAGTTTTACGTTTTTTATTTGCTGTAGTCTTTTTCCTTTTTTTAACTCTTTTGAAAATTGATGATTTTTCTTGACCGTTACTTCTGGCATAAGCATAAACATATTTATAATAAGAACCGTAGCTACTTTGAATTTCAAATTTATTAAGCAAAGTACCTATAAATGAACTATCTTCCCCGGATTTCAAAAGGGTAACAGCTTTAATCATTAAATCGATATCAGTTTGATCTGCACACACAACAAGTATAGTTTCGTCAACAAGCCTTGATAAAATTTCGGCATCTGTTACCGTTAATACAGGAGGAGAATCTATAATAACCAAATCAAATTCCGTACTTAACTTTCTGATGAAAGATTTCATACCTCTGGAATCCAATATCTCGGAAGGATTTGGTGGTATTGTTCCCGCAGGAATAAAAGATAAATTTTCCAAGTGACTTTCTCTTACAATCTCTTCGAAAGTTGCTCTGCCCACAAAGTAATCCGTAAATCCGGGGAAACGTTTTTGATTGAAAATATTATGAATCCTCGGTTTTCTCAAATCGCAATCGACAATTACTGTTCTTCTGTTAGCTATTGCAAAACTGCCGGCAAGATTAGATGCAATTGTAGATTTCCCTTCGCCCGGAGCAGAAGATGTAATTAATATTGTTTTTGTTTGTCCTTCTATTTTTGAATATCTGATTCTGGTTCGCAATGCCTTAAATGCCTCGCTTGCAACAGAATCTGCATTCCCAACAATTAGTTCTGTACCATTTTGACTAAGTGATTTAATGTTATCAACTTTCGGTACCCAGCCAAGTAGGTTGATATTTTTGTTTTCAATATCTTCGGGACTTTTAACGCGTTTATCAAAATAATTTACTATTAAAGCATAAGCAAAAGCCAAACCAAGGCCTAATACCAATCCGATTAAAATAATCAGTTTCCTATTTGGTTTTGCCGGTTCTTTAGGTACTCTGGCCAAATTTAATATTAAAACGTTTCCGGTTGTGGATTGTTCGTTAATCAAAGCTTCCTGATATTTTTGTTCCAACAAAACGTAGAGCTTTTCGAAAGATTTTACTTCTCTTGTTAATCTTGCCAAACCGATTGTTCTTTGAGGTAATGAATCAAATTTATGTTCGTAAGTTTTAACAAATGATTTTAACTTAGAATAGGAAGCAGATAGTGCTTCGTACTTTACTTGTTCTTCAAATATTTTTTGAGTTAATGTTTTAATTTCTTCAGGTGTTGCGGCAAGCAAATAAGCTTGATATTCATCTATTTTGTCTTTTAATTTTCCTTTGAGGTCTTTTAATTTTTTATCATATTCTCTAACCAAATTAGGATTTTTCGTTTTATTTGATGTGGAAGACAATGCAAAGTCTTTTCTCGCTTCTATATCCGCTATTTGTTCTTGAAGTTTTTGCAAATAAGGTTCTTTACTTTTATTATCCAAATAATTTGATAATGTAGGATCTTTTTTCTTCAATTCTTCTTTGTAAGAAATTAAGTTCTCTTTGGCAATGGACATTTCAATTGCGGTTGAATTGATTTTAGATTGTAAATCCGTTATGGTTTCAATTAAAGATTTTGCTTGTTCGTCTAATTGAATAACTCCGCCTTTTAGTTGATAATTTTTTAATCTATCTTCAGCGGCTATCAGTTCATTTAATTTTTCTTCTTTTTGTTTTTCCAAAAATTCTTTTACTTTACTTACTTGTTTTCTGTTATCGAGCAAATTAAATTTTTTATAAACTCTGGCATAAGTATTTGCGATAAGCGAAGCTTCGCGAGGTGAAGGAGATTCCACCGAAATTTCTATAAAATCGAGCCCTCTTTTTTGTTCTACCGAAACTTTTTTTTCTAACATCTTAAGTATTTGATCGAACGATTTGATTTTAGCATTTTTTTCGCTTTCAAAATATCCTTTATCCAATACAAGTGAAAACATGTCGTGATTTTTAGCATTAGAGAAAGAATCTATAATTTCAGTAGCCACTTGCTCTCGTATTGCAATGTTTTTTATGGTTTCAATTTCGTTGGCTATAAATCTATCGGCACCAAAATTTCCGAATTCCGGCATTAGAGGAGATTCCAATATATTCCCTTGCGGTTTGGATATTTTAAGCATTGTGCTTGCTTTGTAAATATTGGTTGCCGTTATTGCGTAAAAAATAGCCGAGGAAAGAACGGTTATACTAATTATTAAAATTGGTAATAAATAATGGCGAAAAATATTAATATAGTCTGTCAGAGAATGGGTTTCTTCTTCTTCTAACATTTGTTTTATATATGCAATATCGTTATTGCCAATATCATTTAAATTTTTATTTGCCAATCTTTAAATTCTCCGTAATTTTATTTATTTAGCAGTAACTGTAATGTAAAAAGTTGCTAAAATGCTAAGTGCGGAAACAACTCTGAACCCAAGGGCTAACCAATCGGTAAAAAACATTCTCGATTCTCCCGGTATAACCAATATATCACTTTTTTTCAGTTTGGGCACTTTTCTGTATTTCGAATCAAGTTTACTCTTCCACATTAAATCTTTATAATCTATCGGTATCATTTTTTCTTTATTATTTTCGTCTATTCTGTAAATTCTTATTTCATCCAAATTTGATGATATAGTAGGACCGCCAACGTAAGAAAGCAAATCCAATACGCTTGTATAATCCGGTATAATATATCTGCCGGGATACTTTACAAATCCCCAAACTGATACCGTAATGTTAACTGCTTCCGGATCCGAATAGTCATAAAGACCACCGTATATATTGGGTCTGGTTCTACCTCCGGTATATTTGGAACCTAATTCGTAATCTTTGTTCTGCGAATAACTTAAATTCGAAAAACTTATAAAAATTATTATGGTAAATATGATTTTTTTCATAATTGCTTCTTCGGTTTTTAGATTACACTTACAAAATTATATTGTATTATTTTAAAACAAAATTAATATATGCAAAATACAAATTTTTTAATAAAAAGAAATAAGATTTTTTACCCAATCAAATATTTAAATACCGTAACCTATTACAATTGAAAAATCTCTATACAGTTGGGTTTTAAAATCGGTTTTACTAATAGCTTGTTCATATTTCAAATATTGAAAATGAGCTTTTACAAATAAATCGTGTGTAATTTCGTATTTTGCATTAATTCCGTAATATGTATAATTTCTTCTATCACTAATTCTATCCGTAAATAAGAACGGTGGTTGAGGTATTTGAATTTTATAAGCTCTGTTGCCTTTTGCTTCAGTTCCTTTTCTAATATATTGACCCCATACTTTAATGTTCAATCCTCTCATTATTTTATAATCAAGAGCGCCGTAAATTAAATCTCCGTTATCGCCAATCCAATGACCAATTAAGTATGAAGAGCTTGTATAATTTAAGGTGGGAATAAAATGTCT
>JALSTL010000209.1 GCA_026983755.1 Melioribacteraceae bacterium
ACTTTATTTGGAAATTATGAAAAAACTTATCTACATACTTTTTATTATTCCTTTGGTTTTGATTAACGGTCAAAAAATTGGAAAATTGGCAAATGAAAAACCGCATCTGAATTTTCCGGATAATTCTTTAGGACTGGATATTATGATTGGTGAAGGAGGTTTTGGTATCGGTGGATTTTATAGATACGATTTTTCAAATCAAATAACCGGATTTGCCGATATTTCGGTTTACGAATCAAAAAGTGAAAGGGAAATTCAAAGATATGATTATTGGGGCTATCCGCTTCCTATTCAAGGAAAGAAAAACAGAGTGTTTTTACTACCTTTGAATTTCGGTATTATGTACAGACTTTTTTATACGGATTTAACCGATAATTTGAGACCCTTTATTAATTTTGGTATTGGACCAACCATGATAATTACAACACCGGCAGTTGAAGAATTTTTCAATTCCTTCAGGCAAGCGAAATCTCATTTGGGTGTTGGCGGTTATATTGGTTTGGGAACTAACATTGGAAATAATATAGGTAGCTTAACCGGAGTAAGTATAAGATATTATATTACACAAGTAGTTAATGGAGGTATAGAACAATTTGAAGGTGATTTCAAGAAGTCTCTTCAACAGGTAACCTTAACTATTAATATTGGTATAATGTATTAATTATTTTTACTTTAATTTTTCCTGCCAACATTTTTGCTTTTACCTTTAACCCTTTAAAAAAAATTACGATTATAATGAGACAAAAATAGTTCCTGAAAATGATATATGTCACAACAATCTCAAGTTACTTCAATAGTTTTGTGTTTAACAAAGAGATTAAAACTTGGGAGAGCAAAAATGAATACCAATATATTTGAAAGAAAAAAATTCCTTACCAAAATTCCCGTGGAAATAACAGATAATATTTTTAATATATCCAGAACAAATAATTTTATTGTTGTAAATGTTAACTTGGTAAGAGCTACCGCTAACGAAGCCGAAGATTTAAAAGAGTTGTTAAATCAATTAACGCTTCAAAAAGAAAATATTGTGGTTATTAATCTTAGCAAATCCACCTTTATAGATTCAACTTTTTTAAGTGCTATAGTTAGTTTCAATAAAAAAATTAAAAACGGCCACAAAAGTATAAGACTTATAGTTAAAAATCAAAGGCAATTTGCTTTATTAAGAATAACTAAAATTGATACTATTTTTAAAATTTATCCAACTTTGGAAGAAGCCGTTCAATAAATCTAAAAAATTATATTCGTATCATTTTTTAAGTAATATTTTTTCCAAATAATACTTAGAAAATTGCAGGAGTATTTTGTCTATTAATAATTTCTTCTGCTAAATTTCTATAAGCAATAGAAGATTTTGCTTGAGGGGCAAAATATATAATCGGTTTGTTATAAAATGATGCTTCCGAAATAGTTACATTCTTAGGTATTACCAAATCAAAGGTATAATTCGGGTATTTTTCCAAAAGTAATTTTTTTGCAAGAAACGAAGCCTTGGTATTCTTTTCATACATAGTTAACAATAATCCTTCAATTTGTAATTTGGAGTTATATTTCTTTCTAATATATTCAATATGTTCAATAAATCTTTCAAGTTCGTTTACGGAATACTGAGAAGCTTTTACGGGAACAAGAACCGAATCGGAAGTAACCAAAACATTTGTAGTAATTCCCGATAAAGTAGGCGGACAATCGATAATCACATAGTTATAACCGAAAATTTCGGAAGAAAGGAGATCTTTAAAAAGAAATTCTTGCGTAATTACGTTGGAAAATTTTTTTTCATTTTCATAATCCAACTTTCGCATCGGTATAAAATCCAAATCGTTATTATCAGTTTTATGTATAACGCTTTTAAAAGATTTGTTAAACGTAAATACATCCAAAATATCTCCGGTAATATTCGAATTATTAAAACCGAAAGAAGCGGCACACTGCCCTGCGGGGTCCAAATCTATTAATAAAATACGTTTTTTATTTTCCGCTAATGCAATAGCCAAATTTATTGCTGTGGTTGTTTTTCCAACTCCTCCTTTGGGAGTTGATACGGCTAAAATTTTTCCCATATTTATTTTTAATAGTTAAAATTTATAATATTACAAAATAATGATTATTTTTTACTTAACAAGTGAATTATATCAATTTTAAATTATTTTGGGTTTTAACAGAATTATGCAATAGAAAAACAGAATAGCTCTAAACTATTGTGATAAAGGCAATTATTCTAAAGCAAAACATTAAGAAGGGTTAAATTAAAAAGTCTCTTTAACTTATTTCATATCAAAGTAATATAAACAATTTCTAAATTCTAATGCATAATTTGGGTTTAAGTTAGTATTTTTACAAATGGTTTCTATTTCAAAAAAAAGTAAAGGATTTCTTTCATGAAATTTTTAATAACATTAATTTTTTCATTTTTAATTACAAGCGGATTTAACATGGCACAAAATATCGATATTCAAAAATTTTACGAATCTTATGCTTTTTACAAAAACGCCGGCTTTAGCAAAGCAAGATTTAAGCATAAAGACATAATAAAAAATATTAATAAGCTGAAAAAGAATAAAATGTTCGAAATAAAAAAATTAGGTTCATCTGTTGAGGGACGTAATATTTTTATGATAACAATCGGGCAAGGTAAAACCGATGTTTTATTATGGTCCCAAATGCACGGAGACGAACCTACTGCAACAATGGCATTGTTCGATTTGTTTAATTTTTTTGCGGCCGATGATAATTTTAATGCTTACAGAAAAAATATTTTTTCCAAATTAACTTTACATTTTATTCCGATGTTAAATCCCGATGGTGCGGAAAAATTTCAAAGACGTAATGCTTTGAATATCGATTTGAATAGAGATGCAATAAGATTGCAAAGCCCCGAAGCAAAAATATTAAAAGTGGTAAGAGATAGTTTAAAACCCAAATTCGCTTTCAATTTACATGATCAAAAAACAAATTACACTGCGGGACAAAGTTTTCGCTCGGCAACAATTTCTTTTTTGGCGCCCGCATTCAATTATAAAAAAGATATTAATCCCGTTCGGGAAAATACTATGAAAGTTATTGCTAAGTTAAATTATGTGCTTTCGAAATTTATTCCGGGACATATAGCCAGATATAACGACGATTTTGAACCTCGAGCTTTCGGAGATAATTTTGTTAAATGGGGAACGAGTTCTGTTTTAATAGAATCCGGCGGTTGGGAAAACGATACCGAAAAACAGTATGTTCGTAAATTGAATTTTATTGCTTTGATATCCGGTTTTAATATTATTGCCAATGAATTTTATAAACATGCTAACGTTGAAGAATATAACGCAATTCCGGTAAACGATAATTTATTGTTCGATTTATTATTAAAAAATTTAAAAGTGAAATATAGAAACAAAATTTATGTTGTTGATATCGGAATTAGCAGAGAAGATGTAACAACCGCAGATTTTAAGAATCATTATTATGTAGGCAAAATTGAAGACTGGGGAGATCTTTCCGTTTTTTACGGATATAAAGAATTGGATTTAAAAGGATGTGAAATCAGAAAATCGAAAGTATTTAATTTGGAAAATAGAAAGCTTGAAGATATAGATACACAAAAATTGCTAAATAAAGGTTACGGTTTTATTCAATTGGATTCCGATATTTACAACGGTGAATTTACAACTTTCCCGTTAAATGTTATACTTAAAAATGCCAATCCGAACCTAAATGTTGAATATTCTAATTATGCCAATTTTACAATTTGGAAAAATAATAAATTATTATATAATGTTGTTAACGGCTGTATTCATAATGTAGATACCGATAGTTATAAAATTAAAAACGGATTGATTTTTCGGTAAACGGTAAAATAGCAATTTTTTTATCTACCGGTTTTATCATTGAATTATTTTGTTGCCATAATTTAACATTAAAAATTTAATTTTTAGAAGGGTTCATATTTTTATAAAATTTTACAAATTACATATCGGTTTAACAATTTTTTGTATAAAATATTAAGTTTTTTAATTTTAATAACCGAATTAAATAATACTTGCACTTCTTTTCGATTTTGGGAAACTACTTTTAAAAGTTTTTTCCAATGCAATACCGGTTCCTAAAATCAAGTTATTGTATTTAACAATTTTTAAACCTTTTTCTTTTGCGGTTCTTTTAATAATTCCTCCGTTAAAATATATTTGTAATTCCTGGCGGGTTTTTAATGTAAAAATATTTTGCTTTGCGTATTTCCCAAGTATTTGTGCCGCATGCGAATGCAACCGTACGGAATTATTTTTATCGATAATTCCGAATTTAGTTCCGATTCTTTCAAACAATACGTTATTGTTTGCTTTCCAATCCGATGCTACAAAACTAATGTTATGGCCGGAAAAAATATATTTATAATTTCCCAAAATATTTTTTTGTAAACCGAAATATTTTTCAACGGCGTTTATATGTTCTTTTATTTTTACATTATCTCGGTTCAGCTGTAATTTGTTGTTCCCGAAAATTTTCGTTTTTTTAGTTGGTTCCGTTTTATCCGTTTTTGTTAATTTGGCTATGTAAAAACCTTCGGATTGGATTTCCCACGGCAAAATTCTTTTTGATTTGGCTAAATCGGGATGTAATTTTATTCCTTTGATTTCGTTAAAACCGTTTTTGTGCGGAAGGTTAAGTTTAAAATCAACAATTTTAACCGGATAGTTTTTTAATATTTTATTAATTACAAATTCATTTTCTTCCAAAGTTAAGGTACAAGTTGAATAGACAATATCGGCACCAACTTTTGCCATCTTGATTGCACTTATTAAAAGTTTTAATTGAAGTTCGGCAATACGTTCCACTCTTTGTGTTTTCCACCATTTTAAAACTTCATTCTTTTTTTGAATAACCCCCAAAGCACTGCACGGAACATCAACCAAAATTTTGGTAAAATATTCTTCGAAATGTTTGCTTAATAATTCACCTTTGTATTTTAATACGCCTGTGTTTACGGCATTCATTTTGTCAATGTTATGTACCAAAGCTTTAACTCTGTTAAGGTTCGGTTCGTTAACATAAAGAGTTCCTTTTTTATTCATCAAATCCGATAGTTGTGTAGATTTAGAACCGGGAGCGGCACATAAATCCATTACAACATCATAAGGAGACGGGTTTAATACCAAAGACGGTATCATAGAAGATAAACTTTGGATATAATATTTTCCTATTGCATGCTCTATTGTTTTGCCAATCAAATCTTTTCCTTCAATAACATAATAAGCATTGGAAATTGTTTTTACCGGGTCAAGTTTTATTCCGTAATTTTTTAGTTTATCTATTAAAAGCGGTTGCTCTTTGTGCGAAACACTAAAACGTAATGTTAAAGGATATTCTTCGTTAAAAAAAGCTTGATATTTCTCAAAATAATCGTTTCCGAAAACGGATTTTATGTATGTTGAAATATTATTGCTTAATTCCATTTTGTTAGGATTAGTATCTGTGTAAATTTGCGAGGGAAAATATTTTATTTATTAATTTTTTATGTTTAAATGAACGTCCGAATTTTTTTTTACATTCTTGTTCCATGTTTTTTAACACCTCATCCAAGTACTTTTCATAATTTTTTACAACCTGTTCAATTTCATTTTTCTTTTTGGGTATTTTAATTTTTAAAGGTTTATTTCTATTAGAATAAAGAATATACTTTAATTTGAAAATATTTTCCGTTTGTAGAAATGTATTTCCATTGGTATCGGAAATTTCGTATTTACCGAAAAGATACGAACCTTTTAACAAATCCGTTCCCGGCATTTTCATATTTTTAGTTTCGATATTTTTTATAAAACTTTCGGGAAAATGCTTGGTTTCGTTGTTTAACTTGGTTACCCAATAAGTTTCAAATTCTTTATGATTCATGAAAAATCATTTTTTAAAATTCATATCTTCGCTTTGCGGTGTTTCAATCCAATCGGCAACAAAAATATTTGTATCGTGCGTGGGTTTCCCGTTTGCTTGTCTGTTGGAAGCAAACACAAATTTTTTCCCGTCGAAAGAAAACATCGGGAAAGCATCGAATGTACCGCTATGTGTAATTTGTTCAAGATTTTTACCGTTTATATCAACCATAAAAATATCGAATAGTCTTCCTCCTTGTTTAAGAGAATGATGGTTTGAACAAAATAATATTTTTTTATCGGAAGGATGAAAAAACGGTGCCCAGTTTGCACCCGGCAAATTTGTTACTTGTTTAACATTTTTACCGTTTATATCGGATATAAAAATATTAAGTGCGGTAGGTTCAACAAAACCTTTGGCCAATAGTTTTTTATATTCCTTTGCAGCTTTACCTTTGGGGCGGCTGGCTCTCCAAACTATTTTTTTAGAATCATAAGAAAAAAAGGCGCCACCGTCGTATCCTAATTTATCTGTTAATTGTAAAAGTTTACCTGTTTTAATTTCGTAGCGCCACAATTCCAAATCGCCCGATCTCGTTGAAGTAAAAACAATATATTTACCATCGGGCGAAACGGTAGCTTCGGCATCGTAACCTTCTCCGCCAATTAATTTTTTCAGATTGGAACCGTCTTGGTTTGCAATGTAAATATCGTATGTTTTATATATCGGCCATACATATTTTCCATCTGCAAACATAGTTGTTTTCGGGCATTTTTTACTTGCTTCGTGAGTAGAAGCAAAAATAATTCTACCGTCTTTCAAAAAGTAAGAACAAGTGGTTCTTCCTTTACCCGTAGAAACCAATCTATATTGTTTACCGCTTTTAAGTTTAGAACCGTTGGCATTCATTATAAAAATTTGATCGCATCCTTGCGGATTTATTTTTCCCCAATCGCTTTGAAAAATCAATTGTTTATTATCAAAGCTCCAGTATGCTTCGGCATTATTTCCGCCAAAAGTTAATTGTTTGATGTTTCGTAAATGTAATTCTCCCGGGAAACGTAAAAGATCGCTTTTAGGATTATATGTTTGTGCAATACAGTTATATGTATAAAATTGAATTACGGTTACTAAAATTGTAATTAAAATTTTTACTTGTTTATTCATTGATTCCTCTTTTCATTTTCGTTTTTTAATTTTTTTCTTGTTATAACTAAGTATAATCCCCAAATAATTAAAGGGATACTTAACAATTGTCCCATGTTCAATATCATTCCTTGTTCAAACGGTTCTTGGTTTTCTTTGTAAAATTCTATAATAAATCTTGCGGAAAAAACTAAAGTTAAAAAAATTCCGAACAAATAACCGTCTTTAAGCTTTTTAAAATTTTTTATGTAAATATTATACGTAATAAAAAATATAATAAGGTAAGAAAAAGCTTCGTATAGTTGAGTGGGATGTCGTGGTGTTAAGGGGTCTTTTACCCATGCTTTTACAAACTTGAAAGCCCAAGGAACATTTGTAGGTTTACCGATAATTTCCGAGTTCATTAAATTTCCTAATCTTATAAAAAATCCGGCAAGTGCAATTGTAATACCGACTCGGTCTAATACCCAATAGAATGATTGGTCGGCTTTCTTTTTTGAATAGAGATAAATTGCTATGCCTATTCCTATAGCGGCACCATGACTGGCTAATCCGCCTTTCCATGTTTTTAATATTTCCAACGGATGTGTTAAATAATATTCCGGATTGTAAAAAAGACAGTGACCTAAACGGGCACCAACTACGGTGCCTATTATCATATACCAAAGTAAATCGTTTAAATCTTTTTCGGATTTATTTTCTTTTTTGAATATTTTAGTCATAATTTGAAAACCGATTAAGAAAGAAGCGGCAAACAGTAAACCATACCAACGTATAGTTAGTGTGCCAATTATGGGTAAAGGTATGGAAAATATTTCACGACTTACGTCCCAAGTTATCATTTATTACATCTCAACTTAAATTTTATAAAAACTTCTTAAACAGAGTTAAATATATTAAACAATCTAAACAATAAAAATAATTATATGCAAGTAAAGTTAAGTAATAGAAGAACAATAAACCAACGGTTACAAATTTTAGTAACCGATTTATTTTAATAATTTTATTCTTCTGTTTAAAGCTTGTCTGGTTATTCCCAAAATTTGTGCGGCAATGCTTTGGTTGTTGTTTGTTCTTTTCATTGCTTCTTTAACCAAAGCATCTTGTATTCCTTTTAATGTAGGTAATTGAGCACCGAATTTAATTAAGGGGTTGTCTGATTTTTCAATAGATTTATCGGGAATATTTTCTCCTATTCCGATGTATTTTTTAAAAACGTTTAAGGACATTATTTTCGATTTATGAACACTTACGGCATCGTAAATCATACCTTGCAATTCTCTAACGTTGCCCGGGAAATTGTAAGTGGAAAGTAATGTTATAAGTTCTTGAGGAAAAGTCGGTGTTTTTTTAGAAAAATTTTTAGCGGCTTTTTCTACAAAATATTTAATTAGCAAAGGTAAATCATCTAACCTTTCTCTAAGAGGAATTGGTGTTATTCGATGAACATTTAAACGGAAGAAAAGATCGTTTCTGAATGTTCCTTCTTTTACCATTTGTTGTAAATTTTTGTTTGTTGCCAAAATAAAAAGAGAATCCGTATAACGCGGATTATCGCTGCCCAAAGGGTAGTACTCTCTTTCTTGCAACAATCGTAAAAGTTTTACCTGAGAGTGCGGATTCAAATCTCCGATTTCATCTAAAAAAATTGTTCCGCCCGAAGCCATTTCTATTTGTCCTTTTCTATCTTGGTTTGCATTTGTAAAAGCACCTTTTTTGTGTCCGAATAAAGTATCGGAAAACATCTGGTCATCCAAACCTGCAACATTTGTTGTTACAAATCTACCATTCCTTTTGCTGAGTTTGTGTAAAGCTTTTGCAATAAGTTCTTTCCCAACGCCTGTTTCTCCGGTTATTAAAATCGGTTCTGTTGTACCGGCAATTGCTTCCATATATTGAAACATCTGTTTCATTTTTGAATTTTGAGTAATTATATTTTCAAAAACTTCGGGATTAGCAAGATTGTTTGATAATAATCTGTTTTTAAGTAACGTATTTTGTTTTTTAAGTTCGGTAAATTCCAAAGCACGTTTTATTTGATTTAACAATCTGTTTTTTTCCACGGGTTTAACAATATAATCGAAAGCTCCCAATTTCATGCATTTAACAGCGGTTTCAATTTCCGTATCGCCGGTAACAACTATTACGGGAATTTCCGGAAATTCCGGTGTAATTTTTTCCAACAATTCTTCGCCTCTTATGTGTGGCATTGAAAGGTCAAGCAATATTGCGGAAACTTTGTTTTCGTGTAAAATGTTTAATGCGTCTCTGCTATCGCTACACAAAATGGTATTGTCAAATCCGGCATCGGCCAAAGTAAGGTCGAACGAATTTAAAAGATTTATTTCATCGTCAATCATCAATATCGGGTTGGTCGGATTTTTTAATTCATTCGTTTTCATATTGTTATTTTTGTTTAATCATTGGAAATTTTAATATTACTTTGGTTCCTTTTCCCCATTCGGAAATAAATTTCATTGTTCCTTTATGCATGTCTATTATTTTTTGAGAAATAGATAAACCTAAACCCGTACCTCCGCTATTACGTTTGGTTGTGAAAAACGGATCGGTAATTTTTCTTAAAGTAGAAGGTTTCATTCCGGCACCTTCATCTGTAATGATTATATATGAATAATCGTTTTCGGTTGAAATTTCTAGCTGAACTTTTTGTTTCCTATCAGTTAAAGCTTGACAACTGTTTTCAATTAAATTTAGTATTACCTGTTCTAATTTTTGTTTGTTCCCTTTTATTGTCGGTAAAATTTTTGAATATTTAACTTTAAAATTATCTGTGGATTTTGAAACAAGGTTTGCCGTAAGTGTAATTGCAGATTGTACAACTTCATTTAAGTTAACTTCTTGATTGTATCCGGTTGTATCTTTACGGGCAAAACTTTTTAAATCTTTAACAATATTTTTTATTCTTTGACTACCTTCAAATATTCCGCCTAATAGCAAAGGCATCGAATCTTTTATTTTGGAAAATTTCAATTTATTACCAACATTAAAATCTCCGTTTTTTTCGTAATATTCTTCTAAAATAGGAAGAATGCTAAACCAAACTTTTTCTATTAAAGGAATATTTAGCATAACAAAATTATTGGGATTATTAATTTCGTGAGCTACGCCGGAAACCAAAGTACCCAATGCAATCATTTTATCGGCTTGCATTAACTGCTCTATTTGAGATTTTGCTTCTTCTTCGGCAATTTTTCTATCGGTAACATCCAAAAGAACACCTTGAATGTGTGTTACCGTATCATTGCCTCCTAAC
Source organism: Melioribacteraceae bacterium (assembly GCA_026983755.1). Next base: position 10,280 of record JALSTL010000209.1, read on the forward strand.
CTTGCAAATAAATGAGAATCCACCCATCTGATTTCACCCTTTTTATTTACTATTCTGTAATGTTGTTTGGCTCTTTCGCTACCTTCTTTAATAATTTTGTTTAATTCTTTTGTAACTTTTCTTTTATCTTCCTCGAAAATAATATCGAGAAGTGTCAAACCTTTCGAATAAAAATCATCCGGTGTATAACCGAATTGTTTTATGTTATCTGTTATGAATTCTACACTTTTTTTCTTATCGGCAACCCATAAAAAACCTATTGCAGGGCTTTGATTAAAAATATATGAAAGTTCTTCATATTTAATATAAGTATCATTTAATGCTTGATTAGTTTCTTTCAGATTTGTAATGTCTTCTTTGGAAGCTATAAAATATAAAATTTCACCTTTTGAATTAAAAATAGGCGTTATTTTTTGTTTGTCTTCATAAAAACTGCCGTTCTTTTTTTTATTAATCAATGTTCCTTTCCAAACATTACCGGTAGTTATTGTATCCCAAAGATTTTTATAAGTTTCTTGATTAATCTTACCGGATTTTAAAATATTGGGTTTTTTGTCAATAACTTCATCTAATTTATAGCCGGTTAATTTAGTAAAAGCCCTATTAACCCATAAAATATTTCCGTTACTATCCGTAATCAAAATACTGTTCGGAGAAAATTCCAAAGCGGCAATCTTTAATTTTAGAATTTCCTTTGTTTCCAAGTTGTCGTTTTCAAGTTCCCGGATTTTTTCTTTCAATAGCTTAACTTCATTTACCGGTTCTATAATTTCTTTCCCCAACAATTTTCCTTTATTTATTTTTAAAAATGATTTTGATTATATAATCGTTTTTTTTACATGTCTTTTTAATAAGTTAAATTTTTTATTTATCTCTATTGATTTGTATTGTTTGAATATTAGAAGAATATCGCCTGAAAAAAATGTTGGTGTAAAAATTCAAAATTAATTCGATTCTTCTATTCGTTTTTGCTTTTTGAACCGCCTTTAACTAACTTTAATGTTCTTAAAAAACGGAGTAAACTCTATGATAAAAGGATTGATAAAAAAAGTTTTCGGAGATAAAAATACTCGGGCTTTAAAAGAATTGTGGCCTATAGTTGATGAGATAAAAGCGGAATACGAAAAAATTAAAAACTATTCGGAAGAACAACTAAAAGAAAAAACCGTAGAATTTAAAACAAAAATATCCAACCAAACCGAAGAAATTCGTAACAAAATTACAGAACTTGAAGAACAATTAAAAAACGATAGTTTTGACGGAGATGTTGAAAAGATTCATAACGATTTGGAATTGTTGAACGAAGAACTTGATGAGAAATACGAACAAATATTAAACGAACTTTTACCGGAAGCATTTGCCGTAGTAAAAGCAACATGTGTAAAACTTTTGGGTAAAACATGGGATGTTGCAGGAACAAAAATTGAATGGAATATGGTGCCTTACGATGTTCAACTACTCGGCGGTATAGTTTTACATCAAGGTAAAATTGCCGAAATGGCTACCGGAGAAGGTAAAACACTTGTGGCAACGTTACCTATTTACTTAAATGCTCTTACCGGAAGAGGTGTGCATCTTGTTACGGTTAATGATTATTTGGCAAAACGCGATAGTGAATGGATGGGAGAAATTTACAAATTTCACGGTCTTACCGTAGGATGTATTTTGAATACAATGGATACAGAACAAAGAAAAGAAATATATCAATGTGATATAACCTACGGAACAAATAACGAATTCGGTTTCGATTACCTTAGAGATAACATGGCAATAGATAAAGAACACCGTGTTCAACGCATACATAACTATGCAATAGTTGATGAAGTGGATTCGGTTTTAATAGACGAAGCCAGAACACCTCTTATTATTTCCGGACCGGTAGATAGCGGAGAACAAAAATTTGATGAAATGAAACCGAAAGTGGAAAGACTTTTTCGCAAACAAGCTTCGTTAGTTGCTTCGTTAGTTCAAGAAGCCGAAAAAATATTAACCGAAGGCGGTAACAAAGAACTTGCCGGAATTGCTTTGTTAAGAGCATACAGAGGTTTTCCCAAAAATAAAAAACTTGCAAAATTGCTTTCCGAACCGGAAAATAAAAAATTATTGCAAGCTACGGAATTGGAATTTTTACGTGAAAAAGAAAAACGTATGCCGGAAATAGATCAGGAACTTTATTATGCGGTCGATGAAAAAAACAATTCAATTAATCTTACCGAAAAAGGTACGGAAGAATTGGCTGTAGGTTCAAACGAAGGGAAGGACTATTTTGTATTGCCGGATTTAGGTACCGAAATTAGCCTTATAGAAAACGATAAATCTTTAAGTAAAGAAGAAATGCTAAAGAAAAAAGATGAAATATATAAAGTATATAGTGAAAAAATGGATCGCATTCATACAATAAACCAACTCCTTAAAGCTTACACATTATTTGAAAAAGATGATGAATACGTTATTACCGAAGAGGGCAAAATTGCAATTGTTGATGAATTTACCGGACGTGTATTACCCGGAAGACGTTACTCCGACGGGCTGCATCAGGCAATTGAAGCTAAAGAAAATGTAAAAGTTGAACGCGACACACAAACATTGGCTACAATCACATTGCAAAATTATTTCAGACTTTACAAAAAACTTGCCGGTATGACCGGTACGGCAGAAACCGAAGAAGGTGAATTTTATGAAATTTACAAACTGGAAGTAGTAGTTATTCCTACAAACAAACCCATTGCCAGAGTTGACGAAGATGATTTGATTTACAGAACCAAAAGAGAAAAATTAAATGCCGTTATAGAAAAAATTAAAGAATTAAAAGAAGAACAAAGACCTGTACTTGTTGGTACTACAAGCGTTGAATTATCCGAAACAATAAGCAGAATGCTTAAACGTCAGGGAATTCCGCATAACGTATTAAATGCAAAACAACATAAAAGCGAAGCCGAAATTGTTGCTTTTGCCGGTCAACCCGGTGCCGTTACAATTGCTACTAATATGGCGGGTCGTGGCACCGATATTAAACTTGGCGAAGGTGTTAGAGAAAAAGGCGGACTTTACATACTTGGTACGGAACGCCACGAATCGAGACGTATTGACAGACAATTAAGAGGTCGTGCCGGCAGACAAGGAGATCCGGGAACTTCCAAATTTTATATATCATTAGAAGATGATTTGATGAGATTATTCAGCGGTGATAAAGTTACAAGAATTATGAGTAAAATTGGTTTTGAAGAAGGTGAAGCACTTACTCATCCAATGATTACAAAATCGGTTGAAAGAGCGCAAAAAAAAGTGGAAGAGAATAACTTTGCTATAAGAAAAAGATTACTTGAATATGATGATGTTATGACCCAACAACGGGAAGTTATTTACGGAAGAAGAAAACGCGCTTTGGAAGGTGAAAGACTAAAAACGGAAATTTTTGACTATGTTGACGAATTTATTGACGAAGTAGTGGAAAAATATTATGACGATGTTAACATCGAAGGTTTGCAAGAAGATTTGATGCAACACCTTCTTATTGAATTTAAAATTGATCCCAAAACTTTTGTTGAAAAAGGAAAAGATACATTAAAAGACGACATACTGAAAGCCGCCAAGGAATTTTACGATAGAAAAGAAGAAATGCTCGGCTCGGAATTGATGGCAAAATTAGAACGCTTTGCCGTACTTAGCGTTATTGACGAAAAATGGAAAAACCACCTCCGCGAAATGGATGACCTTAAAGAAGGAATAGGATTAAGAGCATACGGACAAAAAGACCCGCTGGTTGAATACAAAGCAGAAGCTTTTCATTTATTTGTTGATTTAATTAAAGAAATTCGAAATGACGTAATTTCATTTGCTTTTAAATTTTTCCCTCAAGAACCCGAAGAAGTTCAAAAGAAACAAGCTAAAACACCACGTATTAAAACCGTTAAAATGAGTGCGGAAAATATGGGACTGCAATCCAATCAAAGCGATACGGCTAAAGAAAGCACCAACAGAGGAAAACAACAACCGATTAAAGTTGAAAAAAAAATAGGAAGAAACGACCCTTGCCCTTGCGGAAGCGGGAAAAAATATAAAAATTGTCACGGCAAAATGTAAGTTAGGGCAATTATTATTACGGTGATTATAACTTAAAATATTCGTATTCTTTTGCTTTTAATGAACATTGAAAAATTACGGAGGAATTGTTTTTTAATACAATCTCAATTTTGCAAACTAAATAGTTTGTTAAATTTTTCATAGTTTTTACTAATTGTTCATTATGATAATTGGTTTTTATATTATTTGTTTTTAAAATTCCATTCAAAGCAATGTAACGGTTAGATTTAAAATGGTTTAAATTTTAAAAATTAAAATTATAACAATAAAAATTATTATTAACATTACTTTTTATTGCTAATAAAAGATTAAAAGATTTTGAAAAAAATTAAAAAAATATCAAATATAATTTACCCGAAAATTTTCGGTAAAAACCATATAAAAAAAGAACCGGCAAATCATATTTACAACAATAATTACAATTTAAAAACAAAATTGTTTTTTACTGTTTTATTACTGGTTATAATAAACAGTTGTGGAATATGGACGGATTTCAAAACTTATTTTAATACCTACTACAATGCCGATAAACTCTTTGAAGAAATTGAAAGCAATATAATCAAAAGCAGGAAATCACTTTTTTCTTTCGGAGACGAAAAAGTTACGGGTAATCAAAAAAAACAATTGGAAGAAGTAATAAAAAAAACTTCGGCTATAATGCAATTTCATGCAAAATCGTCTTTCTTTGACGATGCTTTGCTTATGACGGGTAAAAGTTTTTACTATCAACAAAACTATACAAGAGCTTTAAGAAAGTTTGAAGAAGTAATTTCGCTTAAAAAATCCGATTTGCGTTTGGAAGCTCAAATGTGGATTGGCAAAACAAAATTAAAATTACGGAATTTCAATAAAGGTTTGGAAATACTTGAAAAAGCCAAAAAAAATGCCGAAAGAGAAAATGACATTAAAATTCTTACCGAAATTTATCGCATACAAATAGGATATTTACTTGCCGTAGAAAAATATGACGAAGCAATAAAATTAGCCGAAAAGTTTTTGGATACGAATATTGATGATGAACTTAAAGCTAAAATTCAATATGAAATAGGAATGCTCTACAAAAAAAATAATAACTATAAAAAAGCACTTATCGCATTTGAAAATGTTCTAAAATATTCTCCTTCATTCGAAACTGAATTTAACAGTAAATTCGAACTGGCAATTATGGAAAAGGAAAACGGAAACATAAAAAAAAGTTTGGAAATGTTTGATGTATTAAAAAGCAAAGATAAATTTAGCGATAGATGGGGCGATATAGACTTGGAAGTTGGAAAAGTTTATTATAAACAAAAAAAAATAAAAGAAGCCTTAAACCGTTTTACAATTGCAGATACAACCTATCCAAAAACAGAAGCCGGAGGTAACGCTGCATATTATCGCGGTGAAATAATTGAAAACTATTATCACGATTATGATAGCGCAATGGTTTTTTACAATAAAGTAAGTGCATCTTCAGCTAGTTCCGAAATAAAAGATAAAGCCCTAAAAAAATCCAGAATACTAAATAAATATTTAAAACTAACGGAAAACATAAAAGAAACAAACCAACAGATATTATATGCAACAGATGAAGAAGCTTTTATAACCGATTCGCTAGCCTTTATAGATAAAATGAAATCGGATTCATTAAAAAATGCAAAAATTGAAAAAGAAAAAAATAATTTAAGAAGACCAGCAAGAGCACGAAGAAGAATTATTGCATCCAGAAAATATCAAGGTCCGCAACGCCCTAAAATTTCGGTAGATTCGCTTAAATCGTTAAATAGCAAATATAAGTTTGAGCTAGGTAATTTGCTTTTTACGGAATTTGATAATCCGGATTCCGCATTTAAATATTATCAAATGTCTCTGCAAGAGAAAAAAAACAATCCGAATGCCGCTCAAATTTACTATGCCTTAGGAAATTATTATCTTTCAAAAGGCGATAGATCAAAAGCCAAAGAAATGTTTAGATATATATACGATAACTATAAAGATAATCCGATAATGAACGAAGCCGCACGCCAATTGGGTAAGCCGGTTTTCGATTTTGAAAAAGATGAAATAGCCGAAAAATATACCAAAGCCGAAGCTAAATTGGATTCTTCTAATTACAAAGAAGCAATAAAAAGTTTTCTAAAAATTTATCGCGAAAATCCGAAATCCAAATATGCGGCAAAATCTCTTTATACAATCGGTTGGATTTTTGAAAATAAATTGGAAAAACCGGATTCCGCCGCATCGTTTTACGATACTTTAAATTCAAAATATCGTTCTTCGGAATTTGCAAGAGCCGTTGTTGTTAAACTTACAGGTTACAAACAAGAACAAAGAAGATTAAAAGCTATTCAAGATTCCATTAAAAAAGCCGGTGAAATGAATACAACTTCCGTTCAAACGGATTCTACAAATAATAAATTTTCTTCAGTCAAAAACAAAACCGAAGTTGCTCCGAATGATTCCATGAAAATGAAACTAAAAAACAATATCAAAAGAAATTTAAAAAAAATTCCTAAACATATAAGATAACTTAGCAATGACTCCGAAACAATTGCTCAAACTGATTAAACAAGGAGAGGGAATTAATATAGAGTTTAAACAAAAATTTTCCGAATATAAAAAAATTGCCAAAGAAATTATTGCCTTTGCAAATACAAGGGGCGGATATTTAATTTTCGGAATTACCGATAAAGGAAAAATTTACGGAGTTCAAAGCGAAAAAAGTATTGCGGAATTAATAAAAGAAACTCTATCGAATTATTGCGAACCGGTTCCGAAATTTAAACTGAATTATGTGGAATTATTCAATAAAGAAATTGTTGTTTTGCAAGTTAAAGAATCCGAAAATAAACCGCACCGCATTCAAGACTTTAAAAACAAATTGGATTTAAATAACGCACAAGTTTTTATAAGAGTAAAAGATAAAAGTGTTTTAGCTAGCAAAGAGATGATTAAACTAATGCAAGCCGGAACGCAAAAATTGAAATTAAAAAATTATTCGATAGGAAAAAACGAGAAATTTGTTTTTGAATATCTAAAAGAAAATGATTTTATCACATCGAAACAATTGACAAAGTTTGTTAATATTTCTTCAAGAAGAGCTTCGAGAACCTTAATAAATTTAGTACGGGCTAATTTATTGAGTATCCACACAAAGGAAAACGGAGAAAATTATTTTACCGAACTATAAAGTTAAAAAACAATACAAATTCTATATTTTTAAAATTATATTTGTTTAACCCGAATTATGCAATAAAAAAGCACGATAGCTCTAATCTATTGAAATAAAAGCAATTATTCTAATGCAAAGCATTAGCAATGGTTAAATTAAAAAGTTTCTTTAACTTATTGTGTATTAGAGTTTTATAAACAATTTATAAATTCTAATACATAATTTGGGTTTAATCAAAATTATTTAACCGGATACAAATAAACAATTAAATATAAAACTTAGCCTTGCTTGTTTCAAAATAAAATTTTATCAAGCACCATTTTTAAACAACACCTATTTTATTCTATAATTATTTTTAAGTTCCCGTAAAATAAACATACGTGTAAAAACAAACTTTTCTTATTGTAAATGATTATTTTTGTAAAATAATTTTTTAATTAAAATTCAAAGTTTATGAACTCTAATAGCATATCCAAACTCCTCTTTTTTTTTCTTGCAATAACCACCCATCTTGCAATAACCACCCAAATGTTTTCACAAAAAATAAACTTAACGGGAAAAGTTTTTGACAGCCGAACAAAAAAGGGCTTATCGTTTGCTTACATCAGACTTGTAAAAAAAAATACAGGTACATCTGCAAATAAAGAAGGAAATTACAGATTAAACCTTACTCCAAATTATTACAAAATAGTTGCTTCCTATATCGGTTACAATCCCGACACAATTAAAATAAATTTAAAGCAGAATAAAAAATTAAATTTTTACTTAAAGCAAAATACGGAAAAAATTTCCACCTCGCCCATTACAAACAAAAAAAAATTTGTTTATCAAATAATTAAAAATGCAATAGAAACAAAAAGAAAAAACAAGGAAAAAACTAAAACCTACAAATACTCTGCCTACACAAAAGGATTGGTAAAAACCACAGGTTATTTTGATAGGGCTAAAAAAACATTTAAAGAAAGAAACCGCAAATTAAAAATTACCGGAATTATGCAAAACGAAAGCAGAGTATTTTATAAAACACCGGATAAAAAAAAATTATTTATTGTTGGTTACAAGCAAACAAAAAATATTCCTCCGTTTATTAATGCAATAACAAGCGGAATGGAAATTCAAAATTTTTACGAAGAAGAAATAGAATTTATGGGAAGATATATTCCCTCACCAATTTCAAAAAGAGCTTTGAAGTATTATGGTTTTAATCTTATAAGTATAATTGAAACAGGCAATAAAAAAATATTTAAAATAGGTTTTGATGTTGTAAACCCTTCTACCATTGGTCTTTATGGTAATTTGTACATAGAAGACGGTACATATATTTTACGAAAAGCAAATGCATTTTTAAACAGTGCGGCAAATCCGGGGGGATTTTTCGATTATGTAAAAATCTTCCAACGGTTTTCGGCGTTTGATAATATAATTTTACCAGTCGATTATCATCTAATAGCAAAAGGCGATTATCTCGGTTTGGCAAAGTTTGGTTTTGAACTTCATTCGGTTATATATAACTACGAAATTAATAAACCTATTGATGATAATATTTTTAATCGTAAAATATCAACGGTTTTTCCGGATGCCAATAGAAAAGACGAATATTATTGGAAAAATATAGAAGCAATACCAAGCACTGCAGAAGAACTAAATGCGTATGCAAAATTAGATAGCATTGCTAACATGAATAAAACAAATTTGATTTTATTTATCAAAAATAAAATAAAGTTAAACAATAATTTTTCCGTTACGGCTCCGCTGTCAATATATAATTTCAACAAAGTTGAAGGAAGCAACCTTGGTTTGGGGGTGTTTTATTATAATAATAATTCAAAAAGATTAAGTGGTAATGTTAAATTATTTTACGGTTTTGCAGATAAAAAATTAAAAAAGGAACTTAACATAAACTACCTTGCGGGAACTTATAGAACATCCGCAATAAAATTTAATGCTTTTGATAAAATTGCAATACTATTTAAAAATTCCGATAACTATAATAGGTTTACATCAACTTGGTTAAGCTTGTTAACAAAATACGATTTTAGAAATTATTATTATACCAAAGGTTTTACGTTTAACATATCCGGTTATGTTTTACCCTTTTTAAATTTAGGTTTCGGTTTTCTAAATTGTACCGATAGAAGTGCAATTAATAATTCGGATTTTTCTTTTTTTTATGGGAACAAAAAATATACGCAAAATATTCCGGTGTATGATAGCAAGACCACTGCTTTAACATTATCGTTCAAATTGGATTTTAGAGAATTTACGGAAGACGGATTTTTTATAAAAAGAATAACTCCGCCGAATTTTATTTTGTTTAAGGGAAATACTATAATTGCCTCTAAAAAATTATTCAAGAGTGAAAACGATTTTCGAATATATAACTTGGAAGCATACGGCAGAATACACACATTCGGAAGAGCATTATTAAATTTTGATATACAAAACATTTTTTCTAAAGGAGCAGTTCCGTTTCAAAGGATGCAAGCTTTATCCGGAAATATAAACATAGCCGGGAAAAACAATTCTTTTAGAACATTAAGATTAGGTGAAGTTTTCGGAGATAAAGTTACGGCAATATTTTTAACTTATAATTTTAATGATGAATTATTTAAACTATTAAATATTCCTTACTTGAAAAAAAGTAACATACAACTTAAAACGTATTTGAACATTGCATGGTCAGATATATCACAAAAAAGTAGAAGCATTTTGCCGGTTCCATACAAAACATTTAAAAAACCATTTTATGAAATTGGGTTTAGTATAGGGCACATATTATTTCCCGCCACATTGGAATTTACTTGGAAGCTTAATTATAGAGGGCATAATAACTTTGTAGTGGGAATCAATACTTTTGTGTTATAACATTTTTATTTTTTGGGAAGTGAAATAATTATTTCGGTTTTAAAGTTTTCATTCGAAAATAAATCGAATTTACCTTTGCTTAATTCGACAAATTTTTTAACAAAAAGAATTTCATTCGGGATATTTAAAATATCAAAATCTTTATCGTTTAACCGTAGAAGTGCTTTCTTTGAATGTTCATCAATGTCGGAAATAAATTCGAATTTGATAAGTACATTATTATTATAATCGATATAACTTATTTTAAGAATAGATTCCGGTTCTATATTTTTTAATATAAAAAGAAAAATATTTTTAATTATTCCTCTGAGAATTTGTAAATCTATAAAAACTTTTGATATACCGTTGATATTTTTAATTAAGTTTATATTTTTTTCTTTCAATAAATTATTAAAATTAAATTCCGCTTCCAATATGGAATCAAAAAGGGAATTGTATTCGATTAATAATTTATCATTATAACGTTCAAGTTTTAACCAATTAATAAAATTATCAAGCAGGTCATAAGTTTCTTTGGTTCTAAAATCAATTCTGCCAATAAATTCTTCAACTTCCTTGCCGGAAATATTTTCCGTCGGGTCGTTAAGCAGTTCCGTATATCCTAAAATACTAACAAAAGAACCTCGTAAATCGTGGCTGAATTTAGAAAATAATTTATCTTCCGTATTTGGTTTTTTTCTCATATTATTTCGAATATTTATTTCTTAATTTATCAATACCGTTGGAATCGCCCATTATTATTAGTCTGTCATTATTCTTAAGAATTGTATTTCCTTTGGGAATAATTGTTTTGCCGGCTCTTCTGATTGTTGTAACCAAACATCCTTCCGGAATAGTAATGGAACGAAGCGGAGAGTTAATTAAGTCGGCGGTGTTATTATTTTTATCAATTACTAAAGTTAAAAATTGTTCGTCGTATAATAAAGCTTCTCTAAGTTCATTTTCGTTGTTTGCGTTAAACCATTTTAACGCAAAATCATCATCATCAACCCTTCCGGCAATTTTTGCAAGTATTCTTAAATGTTGAGATGGATTGTTTTCCGGACTAACGAGAAAGAAAATTCCGTTAACGATTTTTGTTTCTTCAATTTCGTGTGTTAAAGGATTGAAAACTTTAATTTCTATTCCTTGCTTTGCTCTAACCAATACCATTTCCGGATGATCTATGGTTGGAACTCTGAAATGAGGTAAGGCTACATTATGAGTTACAGGTGTTGCCCCTACTCTTGTACCTTCCATAATGTGTTCAATTATTTCATTTACAGGCAGAGAAATTATATGTGTTAATACATTGGCAACTTTTTTTACTACGTTCTCAAAATCCGTAAAAGAATAAAATTCCAATACTGAACTGCGATGAACGATGTCATCAAAAGGGTCGTCTTTTCTTAGTCCTTTTTCTTTTAATATTCCTCTTAGCTCGGTATCAATTCCATCGTATCTGGCTTTGCCCCATCTTTCGAAAACATGATATATAGCACCGCGGCGCACTACTTTGTTTTTTGCATAATACCAATACCATGCGGCACCAAGTAATAATAACCCTGTTGAAAATAGTATAGGCAAGATACCCATATACCCAATAAGAATAAATGAAGCTATGATACCGAAAAATTGCATCCAAGGATAAAAAGGAGATTTATAACCCGGATCGTAAGAATCGATTTTACTTTCGCGCATAACAATTACGGCAAAACATAAAAAAGCAAAAATTAAAAGCTGAAAAGCACTTGCAAGTTTTGCAATACCTGTCGGGTCAAAAGCGGTTAATAAAAAAATTATAATTGCTACGGTAACAATAATTGAAAGAGTTGGTGTTCCTTTTTTACTAAGCTTGCCGAAAAATTCAGGTAAAATAAAATCTCTGCTCATTGCCAATGGATAGCGCGAAGCACTTAGTGTACCGGCATTTGCAACGGAAAGGAAAGCAAATATGGCTGCTATAGAAAGTATGTAAACCCCAATTTCTCCTAAAAAAACTTCTGCCACGGAAGCTACGGGAGTTAAATTTCCGGCTAATTGTTTTATGGGTAATATACCTACCATAACCATTGTACCCAATGCATAAATTATTATGGAGGTTCCCATAGAAAGTAGTATTCCCAATGGTAAATTTCTTTCGGGATTTTTAATCTCTTCCGAAAGACTTGCTACTTTTGTAACTCCTACATAACTTATATAAACCAAACCTGCCGTACCTATTAAGGTAGAAAATTTAAAATCGAAAATATTTTTAAGTCTGTTGTAATCTAATCTTGTTAAACCACCTGATATAAAAACAATTAAAATAGCTAACAGACCAATTACCAAAAAAATTTGTAGTTTACCTGTTTTTTTTGCACCCCAAATATTAAGCAAGCCCAAAATAATTGCTATTATTATTGCTACCGGAACAATTTGTAAAGCCGGGAAAAACAAAGCTATATAAGCACCCATTCCTATTAACGCAAAAGAAACTTTTAATACTAAAGCAAAATAAGTTCCAACCCCTCCAATTGTTCCTATAAAGGGGCCCATGGTTCTATCAAGAAAATAATAAACACCACCGGCTTTAGGCATTGCCGTGGCTAATTCTATAATGCTGAACATCGAGGGAATTAAAGGTATGGCGGCAATTATATATGCCAATACCAATGTTTCTTTTGCGTGTATTGCCGCTAAGCCGGGTAAAAGGAAAAAACCTGCACTCAGCGTTGTTCCTGTTGCTATTGCATAAACACCGAATAGTCCTATCTCTTTTTTTAATTGAATTTTTTTCTTTTTCATTTTATCGGGCTTTCGGAAAATAATCTAAAATAAATATATTTATTTAAAAATAATACTAAAAGTTGTTCCTACACCTTTTTTACTTTCAACCTGAATTTCGGCATTATTCATATCACAATAATTTTTTACAAGTGCAAGTCCAAGTCCGTTTCCTTCAAACGATCTTGTATAACCTTGCTCTTCTTGAGAAAAAGGATTAAACAATTTTGGAATGTATTCTTCTGCAATCCCAATTCCGGTATCGGAAACCGAAATTTTCAATTTACCTTTGGACGTGTTATTTAACACAAGTTTTATTGTACCTTTTTTAGTGTACTTAAAAGCATTATCAATCAAATTTACAAATATTTGAGATACAGTATAACTGTCAACTATTCTAACCGTTTTATTTGTATTTTTTTCTACTTTAAAAGAAAGGTTTTTATTTTCAGCCGAGACTTTTGCTTCGTTTATAAGAGGTAGAAGAATATCGGAATATATGTCCGTTTTTGTAGGTGAATATTCGTAAGAACCGGCTTGTATTTCCGACATATTTAAAATCAAGTCGATAGTACGTATTAGTCTTTCTCCGGCAGATTTAATTATGCTGAAACTGTTTTTCAATTCATTGGTAATCTTATGGCTTATTTCATTTTCCAAAAGACTTGTAAAACTTAATATGGTATTTATTGGTGAACGAATTTCGTGCGACATTTGTGCTAAAAACTGAGATTTAAGTTTATCCGATTCTTCGGCTTTTAGTTTTGCTTTTAGCAATTCTTCTTCAAAATATTTTCTTTTTATTGCAATGCCTAAAGAATTGGCAGCGGTTTTTAATGCCGCTATTTCTGTTTTAGTCCATGTCCTTTCTTGTCTGCATTCGTCAAAACCTATAAATCCCCAAAATTTTTCAAAAATAAATATTGGTACTATAATTAAGGATATAATATCCGTTTGTTCAAAGTTTCTTTTTTCACTTTTATAGAAATCTTTTACATTACCGAGGTAAACTTTATTTTCTCTAAGTATTTTAAGCATGTTTGTTAAACCGGATTTTTTATAAGAGATATTTTGATTTTTAATTCCCGGATTCAGTTGATATTTTTCCCCGGCTACCCATTTGTATCGCTGGCTAATAAGTAAATCATTGTTTTCATCGTAATGATTTTGGAAAATATAACACCTGCTTACATCTAAGGCTTCGCCAAGTCTTTTTAAAACTTCTTGTATATTTGCTTGCCATTTAAGGGTTTTGAGAAATGTTTCCGTTGAAAAACTTAATGCGGAAAGTATTTTATCTCTTATTTTAAGAGATTCTACCGCATTTACTCTTTTGGTTATATTATCGAATGTTCCGATTAAATATTTGGGGGAAGAATTTGATTGCGTTAATTTAGTAACAGTAAGCGAACCCCAAAAAATAGAACCGTTTTTTTTTACGTATTTTTGCTCATCGTAAAATTGTTCTTTTCCATTGTTCCATATTAGATTGAAATTGCTTTTCATTTTCTTTACGGATTCGGGTTGAAGTAAATCGAAGAAAGACATTTTGCACAATTCTTCTTTTGTATAACCCAACCATTCAGAAAATTTACGGTTTATATCTTTAATTTTGTTTTTGTTATCTATTAGTATTATACCAACACCACTTTTTTCAAAAATCGATTGAAATTTTTCTTCGCTTTCCCGTTTTTCTTTTTCGGCGGATTTTTCTTTTGTTACGTCTTTAAAAATTACTTGAATAGCTTTTTCTTCTTCATGTAAAATTGGAGATGAAAAAGTTTGGAATATTTTGGTTTTGTTTTTAACGCTTATAAATTTTCCTTCATACTGACCGTTTGATTTTCCGGATAAATATATATCTTTTATTCCGGCAGAGATTTTTTCTTTGTAATCTCGGTGTATAAATTCATAAATATTTCTTCCTATTAGTTCATTTTCCGATTTTGCATCCAGCATTTTGATTGCACCGAGATTAGCAAATAAAAGTTTATCTTTTGAATGGACAATTATACCGTTTTGGGAATTGTTGATTAAGTTGCGGTATTTTTTTTCGCTTTCAATTAATTTACTTTGAAGTTCTTTTTGTTCGGTTATATCAGTAGAGCAAGCTTTTATTAAACTTTCGTTATTGCCGTTGCTAATTATTTGTAAAAATTCTCTTACCCATATAATCGTACCGTCGCTTTTTAATTTACGTAGTTCCCAACTTTCAAAACCGGTTTTTGTTTCTAAAAAATTAACCAATCTGTTTTTCAATAATTTTTTATCTTCCGGAAATGAAAGTTCCAAAAAGTTTTTTGTTAACAATTCTTTTTCGGTTAAGCCAAGCAATAATGTGGCATTTTCATTTACATTTTTTATATAGAAATTTTTATCGAGATGAAAAATCATTACTTGATTTATTCTATTAGCTGAATTTTTGTAACGCATTGTAATAAATATCTTTTGTTTTTAACAAATCAACACTTAATATAAAAAATTTGGCATTAAATTATTGGATGAAAAATAATATGATTCGATTCAATGAAAAATTGTAAAATATTTGGAAAACTTATGGGAAAGAGTTAAAGCCGGTTACAATTAGCGGAAAATAATACGGTCAATTAAATTCATAAATGTTTTGAAAAAGAAAACGAGCAATATAATTGGTTTGCTTGTAATAAGATTTATTACAATTTTGTATAAATATTTTGAACTTGAAAAATAATAATTGCTATTGTGCTAAAGTTCTAACAAGCTTTCTTTTGGCAACCGGTAAAATAGTTTCAACAAACGGAAAATCGAGTGTTGTTTCAAAAGAATACACAGCGGGATTTGGTAAATCGGGATATTTTTTTAGTAACATGTTTTTCAAATCATATTTGTATTTTGCTTCGGGAGCTTTGAGGCTAATTAAATCCACTAATTTGGATTTAAGAGTTCTTAACGGATTGTCTTCGGTAGAAAATAAGCTCATTTCGTACCTGTAAATTTTTAATAGTTCGTTTTTTATATCGGAAATAAAGAAATAACCTTCGTTTTTATAAATCGGCATAATTCCAACTTCTTTAAGTTCAATATTATCATCCACAAAATCGAATATGGCTTTCCCTTCGGAAATAGCTTCTTTTATTTCGGGCAAAGCCCAAGTAATAAATTCAAAAACTCGCTGTAAATCGTTTTCGTCATATTCAATCGGTTCAAAAATAGAAGTATCGTCATCGTCAACAAAATCCGCAAAATTGAGATTTAGCACAAATTCTGCATCAAAAAGAGACATTTGTTCTATTAATAATTCCAATTCGTTTCTAATTGAGATTAATTCTCCTAAAGCGGGATACAATTTGTTTTTGTGTAATGCTTCGGAATATTTACTTAAAATAGCTAAAACTTTATATTTACTAAGTTCAACATCTTCTGCGGCTTTAATAAAAGTGTTTAGTGTTAAAGTTTCCATTCAATTCCCTCAATTATAGAATATTAAAGTTTTTCAAAAATCAGACCAAAATTATTCGGGAATATTATCGGAAAAACTAAGAATTTTTTTAGCAGGAAAGTATAATATTAACCAGATGATTATTTCATAAAAATTCATAATTACTTATTGGTAATAAAATTATTATTTTTCAGTTGAATAAAATTTAAAATAAATGAGGTTAATATGGATATAAATGAATTTGAAGTAAAAGAAGGGAAGAAAATACAGTTAAAAAAATATAATCCCGGCTATACGGGTAAAATAAAATCGAAAAAAGAAGCTGTATCAAAACTTGCTAATAACAAAAAAAAAATGGCTGAATTGCAAGATAAATTATATGCTCATGATAAATATAGTGTATTGATTATTTTTCAAGCAATGGATGCAGCCGGAAAAGACAGCGCCATTAAACATGTTATGAGCGGTTTAAATCCGCAGGGGACGCAAGTTTTTAGTTTTAAACAACCTTCAAAAGAGGAACTTGACCACGATTATTTATGGAGAACAACAAAAGCTTTGCCGGAAAGAGGTAGAATTGGAATTTTTAACAGATCTTACTACGAAGAGGTTTTGGTGGTTAAAGTACACAATTTAGTGGAATCCCAAAAAATTCCCGATGAATTGGTTGATAAGAATATTTGGAAAAACAGATATAATCAAATTAGAAATTTTGAAGATCATCTATATAAAAACGGAACGATAATAATTAAATTTTTCTTACATCTTTCTAAAGAAGAACAAAAACGAAGATTTTTAAAACGCTTGGATACACCTTCTAAAAATTGGAAATTTTCAGCCGGTGATCTTAAGGAAAGAAAACTTTGGGATAAATATCAAAAATGTTACGAACAAGCAATTAATGAAACAACAACCAAAAACACTCCATGGTATATTGTTCCCGCCGATAATAAATGGTTTACCAGATTAGTTGTATCCGAAATTATTATTGAAAGATTGAAAAAATTGCGTATCGAATATCCGAAATTAAATAAAGAACAATTGGCTAATTTGAATATGTACAAAGAGCAATTGCTGGCAGATTAGTTTACAGAATAAAAGAGCAGATTAAATTATCTGCTCTTTAATAAAATAAATTTAAAATTTATTTCTTTGTTTGGTTATAACTTAACATTCCTCCTAAGACATTTATTACGTTAAAACCTTTTTCGGCAAGCAATTTTGTTGCAATTCCGGAACGATGACCTGAACGGCAAATTACATATATTTTCCCGTTTTTATATTTCGATAATTTATCTAGATTTTTATCTAAAACTTGAAGAGGAATGTTTATTACTCCGTCAATGTGTCCGAGTGGTCCGGTTAGTTCTTCGGGAGTTCTTACGTCTAGTATTACCAAAGCGGAATCCGTTTGAATTAATTGATGCAGTTCTTTAGCGGTAATGTTTGCTTTTTTTACGGTTGTATTTTGTTCTATCGTTTTTTGTGTTTGGTTTGCTTCGTTCGGTTTTTGCAATTGTTGTTTGCAAGCCAACAATGATAAAATTAACAATAGTATTATTAAAACCGAATTAAAATATTTTTTCATACCAACTCCTCTGGTTTATATTTATTAAGTTATTTTAGTAGTTAAATTAGCAATATTTTCTATAGATGCAAAAATTTTATCTCCTCTATTTACTTTGCCAACTCCGGCTGGAGTTCCAGTAAAAATTAAATCACCTTCTTCAAGTGTCATTTTGGAAGAAATATATTTAACTATTTCTACAGGTGAAAAAATCATATTTTTTAATGACGAAGATTGGCGATTTTCAGTATTTACACTAAGCTCAATTTTT
>JALSTL010000210.1 GCA_026983755.1 Melioribacteraceae bacterium
GTTAATTTTTATTTATCGGGAATGCATTCTTATGCAACGGGTGATCCTGTTCCAATTCCAATGTGGATTTATTATGCCATAGCGTTTTTTATTTCGTTTGCGATAGTTTCTTATACAAGATATTCGTCTTATAAAAAAAGTTCACATTAAAATATGCAAAAAACCAAATTGGTTTTGATAAACTACAAAATATTTGTTTTTGGGGAAAAAGTATTTAGTAATACTTTTGCATATTGGAGATAGTAATTATTCTTAGTATTGTTTTGTAAAGTATAGGCAAAATCAAGAATCCAATTTAGAATATGATTGTTTAGAAAATAGGTAAAAGTCTGTTTTGCATCATTGGTATAATCGGATGTTTCTTTAACGGCACTTAAGAACGCAAGGAATTCAAACTCGGTTGAAATATGATCTGCTAATGAAGGAATAACATCCATCTCCCAATCCGAATAAATTTTCCGAACAATTTCATTTGCTTTACCGAATAAAATTCCTTGAGTAAAAAAAGATTCATAAGGTGGACAAGGGGTTTTTGGAAATCCGGAAATAAATAGACGTGTATATTCCGCCTGCTGTTCGGCTGATTTTTCTTTTTTTGCTAAGTTAATAAGCGGATTAAAATAAATTATATTGTTATTTGCTATTTTTTTTAATTCCAAAAGTCCATTTAAAAATTTTTCATCAGGGTAAGCCATAGCCAGACTTAGAAAACGGTACTCTACTGCAGAAATATCACTCATAAAAACTTACCATGGAAATTGAAAAACGCCTACTTTCAGAACAAAATACCTTAATAAATAACCGCCGATTAAAACCAAAGTACTTGCGAAAATAATAATACCGCGGTTGTGCTTTTTACGTTTACTAAATATACTATAAGTTTCTATTCCCAAGGGAATAAATAAACCGGCAATTAAAAAAAGAACCACGAAAACCCAAGAGCCGAACAATAAATTTGCCGAATATTTTGCTCCTGAAGGTAAAAAGAAAGCAAAATTAAAATATGCACCAAGTATTATTAATTCAATTATAATAAGAACCGCATCCAACCTTTCCAATCTGTTGGCAATATGCTTGGCTTCTTGAGTATTGGCAATAGCGGAAAGGAGTAGCAAATAAGCAGCTCCGGTAGAAAAAGCAGATACAACAAACAATAATGGCATTGCCGGTGTATTCCAAAATGAAATTCCGGGTGCTGCCGAAATTAATAAACCGGTATAAATAGCAACAAGAAAACCTGTTGATGCTCCGGCAACAGCTGCCGCACCATTTAATTTTTCTAAAAACAATAAAATCTTTTTAGGTACTAAATTTATTAGAGGTTTAAATATTTCCCATTCTTCCAATAATGGTATTATATAAAATGTTGCAATTGCAAAAAAACCGTTTATAAAAATAACACCCCAAAATATCCATGAAGAAGGATTTGTTAAAGCATAAAATGCTTTAAATGGCTGTAACATATCTGCCAATAAGAATATTGTTCCAAGCCCAAGAAATATCATAGAAGATAAAACTGCAATTGACAACATTTTTTTATTACAATTTTCAAAAAGATGTAAGATAGTTGCCAAAGCAAAAGTTGCTCCGCCTAATCCTCCAAGGAATAAATATACGGCTATTTTCCAATGCCAAACATGTTGTATTTCAAAACTCATAATTAAATATCCTTATGTCTTTATCATTTTGTATTTATATAAAAAGTTCTTACATGTGTACCTAGTTCAGGTCGTAAAGATTTGGCTTTTTCAGAAGCTACTTTCTTATATACTTCACTCTCTTTATTTTCCAAATCTCCAAATATTCTAGCTCCGGTAGGACATGTTTCCACACAAGCAGGTTCAAGACCTTCTTTAAGTCTGTGATCGCAATATGTACATTTATCAACATGCGGAACATTGTGGTAATTTTTATCAGGATGCAGAGTTTCGTTTTTCTCTATATCTTCACTTTCATAAGCATAACGTGCATCGTATGGGCAAGCAATAACACATGCAAAACATCCAATGCATCTATCGTAGTTTACCTTAACAATACCGTCTTGGGTGATGTAAGTTGCTCCTGTGGGGCAAGCCGCCTCGCAAGGAGCGTTTTCGCAATGCATACAAAGTCTTGGTAAAAATACCCTGTTCACATCAGGATATTTCCCTTCGGTTTTATCTTCAACGTGTGTTCTAAACTTATCGTCCCAAAAAGGAGTTTGGTTTTCCGTTGAACATGCAGCCATGCAAGCTTTACAACTTACACAAGCTTTTACATCTATTACCATTGAATATTTAGCCATTCGTAAAATCTCCTTCGATTATTCTTTGTTAATTAATACGGTAAATGTTTGAGACATAAATGATGCGGCTAGCGGTTCTATTTTGTATGGTATTAAATCACTTAGCGGACTTCCTTTGCCGTATGCCGTTTTTAATTTGGGATTTTTACTCCCGAATGAAGAAGGTAAAAATACTGTGTCCGGTCTTATTCCTTCGGTAATATGAACATTCGCTTTTGTTTGCCTTTTGTAAGCACTGTTTTTAATAATAATTTTATCACCTTCGGATAGTTTTAATCTTTTTGCCCTTTCGGGATGCATCCATAAACCTGTGTATTCGTTTTCTTTTGTTTTGGTAATAGCAGAAAGTAATTGATTGTTAGTATTTGTAGATGCATGTGATGCTACGGGTGTTTTTCCGTATGTAAAATAAAATTCATTTTCGTCTAACACTTTTTTATCATTTTCAATACCAGGTGGAAAATATTCTATTAATGGATTGAAAACCGGTTCTTTGTTTCCCATTTGGTTTAAGTTAAAAAGAAACGAACTATAAAATTCCAAACGTCCTGAAGTTGTTGGAGCAGGTATTTTCCAAGCAATTGCTTTTTCTTCCAGCATTTTTTCTTGTGTCTTTAATATTAAAACTCCTTTTTCATTAAGCTCTTTTATTACACTTCCTTTATTAGAAAATTTGGGATTGATTTCTTTTGCTTTTTCTTCCATAGTTTGAATGGAAACTTTTATGAAAGCTTTATTTATACTATTGCCGTTGTTTTCGGCTTTGAGAACTTCTTTTTTTAGTAATTCATAATTTAATTCCGCATATTCTGCTACTGCGGCTAAATATTCATCAAAAAATCCTAAACGTTTTGCTAAATTAAAAAATATATCAACCGTATCGGCAGTATTATATAAAGGTTGTATTGTTTGAAAACGTGTTGTAAAAGCCAAGTCGGGTGAAGGTCCTAACGGATACAATAAAGGTTCGTTCCTTTCAAGATAAGTATGATTCGGTAAAATTACATCGGCATAAGCTGTTGAATCTGCCGGTAATACATCAATAGCAACTACAAGGTTTACATTATCGGATGAAAATATTTTTTGCCATCTATCCGAAGGAAAATAATGTCTAACAGGATTGGCAGCATTTAATATGAAAGCTTTAACATAATATGGGGCACCGTTATATTCCAAATTTCCGTTAACAGCTTCTAATAATCCGCTATCTGCCATACTTGGTATGGCAGCACCTGGTTTTCCTTTTTTCTTTTGTTGTTCTGCCCATGCAAATGTAAAAGCAGGGTGTTTATGTTGCCACGCATTCGGATTTCCCGTTTGATTTATTAAGGCTTCGGCAAATTTAATGCCCGGTATTACGGCAACATTTTTTGGTTGTGGTTTGTTGTTTTTTTCATTGTACCAATAGTTTGCAGCATTATATTTGTATTCGCCTCCCATTAGCCAACCGCCGGGTTTTTCAATACCGCCAATTAATGTTTGAATCATTGCTTGAACACGTCGTAAAGTAATTACATTATCGTAACGTGCACCCATCCAGCCGGGATCAATAATTGCGGGTCTGGTTCTTCCGAAATCAATAGCTATTTCTTCAATTGTTTTAGCATCTATTCCTGTAATATCTTCCGCCCATTTACTACTGTATTGCTCAATTTGTTCCGTTAAAAATTCAAAAACGGTTTTTACTTTATGATTCTTCCATATCAATTTTTCGGGTACGGTGAGTGCCGGTATAATTAATTTGTTGTTAACTGACTTTTTGTTTGTATTTATAAAACCGGGCACGGCAACAATCTTTTTTGTAATGTTATCGAATATATAAAACTTTTTGATTTTACCTTTTTTATTTTCGTTTAATAATTTAATATTGCCTTGCTTGTCTTTGTAAGCTAAGAAAGGTGCATTTGTATATAATGAAACAAATTCTTTGTCGTACAAATTATTCTTTATAATTACATTCATCATTGAAAGAAAAAAAGCAAGATCGGTACCAGGTTTTATTGGCAACCATGTGTCTGCACGCGAGGCAAGTTCACTCATCCTCGGATCAAGTACAACAATATATGCACCGTTTTTAACAGCTTTGCCAAACCGTACTGCCCTGGCAACGGAAATTGCAGCTATGGATGCATTGTTTGCACTAAAAAGTAAATAACGTGCATTTTCAAAATCGGGTAATATTTCATCATGTACATTAAAATTACCGGTAACAAGATCTGTTCCTAAATGCCCTGCAGTAACACAATGCTGAAGTGGTGAAGCAATAATATTCGGTATTTGATAAGCTGTAATAAACGGTAATGAAAAATGCATATAAGAAACACATGAAGTCCAACCGCCAACCATAGCAATTTCCCAAGGATTTACTTTCTTAAGTCGTTTGACAATATAATCATAAGCTTCGTCCCAAGTAGCTTTTCTGAACTTCCATTCACCGCGTTTACTTCCTTCTATTCTAATTAATGGTGTCTTCAATCTATCAGGATCGTATGTTTGTAACCAGCCTGATTGACCACGTGCACAAATTTTACCTCTATTTAAAGGACTATTAGGATTGCCGTCTATTTTTGTTATTCGTTCCGTGTGTTTACTTGTTCTAACATTTATTTGAATATCGCAGAATGATGAACAAAAATTGCAAATGCTATAAAATTTAGTGTTCTTAAAAACTTCAGGTGTTGTTGAGGAAAAAAGATTGTTGGCGATAAAAGATGGTAATGGATTAAGTATTGATAAACCGCCTATAACACCGGTTGCTTTAATAAAATCTCTTCTGGAAATTTTTCTTTTCATATTATTGCTTTGTATTTTTATAAATGAAGTTTATATTTAAAATGTTTTATGCTTAAGAAAAAATATTTTTAAAAATAAATTTAGAGATTCGGTATTCGGAATATTTTGAGAAATTATATATTAGCCCGCTTAAATGAAAGATTGTAAACGTTAAAATAAATTTTGTTTTTGTCTTCTATTCCGACAATTGGAAACGTAGATTAACAAAAAATAACCTTTTTATAAGGGACACATATATATAATTATGGTAATTTCGATATGATATCCTTAATTTAATAAAATTAAGAGAAGAACTCAAGTTTTCATTTGTTACAAAATTTTAAATGTGTGATATTCGGAATAATTATTCTTGTTAGCAATTATATAATTTTCTATATTTATAATACAGTTTGAAATGTTAATTTGTTTTTATAACTTTAAAAAGATATCTGTGTCTTACTTCTTAAATGAATGTTTGTAAAAATAGTATATAAATCAATTTATTTTTTTAACAAAACAGAACGAGGGAGGCATGATACAAAAAGCTAAACGTACCATGTACCGCATAGCATTATTGTTAATGTTTGCTATGTTAGGTCAAATGTTTGCTCAACAAACTCTTGACGATGTAAAAAAAGCTCGTAACTTAAACGACGATGATGTTTTGGCTGCCGTTAAAACATTTATGCCTCGTGGCGGGCGCGACGAGTATTTTGCATTTGCAGGAACGGGTAATTCCGGAACAATGATTGTTTACGGTTTGCCTTCAATGCGTATTTACAAATACGTCGGTGTTTTCTCACCTGAACCATGGCAAGGTTATGGTTATGATGACGAAAGCTCTCTAATGCTTAAAAAAAGTTCTCTTGACGACCGTATTTATAATTACGGCGATATGAGATATCCTGCGTTATCGGAAACAAACGGGGAATATAACGGAAAATATTTATTCTATTCCGATGGTGCTAATTCAAGAATTGCGTTGCTTGGTTTGGATGATTTTGAAACCAAACAAGTTTTAACAAACCCGTTATTTGCTAACTGCTATCCAGGTGTTGCTGTTACTGAAAATACGGAATATGTTATTCAAACAAGTCAATATCCTTCTCCATGGGATAACAAAGTTGCCAGTACAGATAATTTTGATTCTCAATTTAAATCAGGAGTAACTTTCTGGAAATTTGAAGATCCTAAAGGTGCTACTAAATCCGGTCATCATATAGGTCGTATGCTTAAAGAAAAATCTTTTACTTTGGAACTACCTCCGTTTTCATTAGATTATTTTGATACAGGTAGAAAAGGAAGTAAAAATTTTGTTGTTGGTTTAGCTTCCAAAGATGGGAAAAATT
>JALSTL010000211.1 GCA_026983755.1 Melioribacteraceae bacterium
GATGATTCCGATTTTTATATAGAAAAATTAGATAGCACAAAAACCAAATATTTTTTTAATAATCAGTGGCATCAGTTGGAAGTTTATGAAGACACTATTAAAGTTAAAGATACTTCGGATGTAATTTTTACAATTAGAAAAAATCATCGCGGTCCTATAATTTCGGATATTCATCCTTATAAAAAACTTTTCCCTAACAAAGAGCAAAATAAAGCCGTAATAAGTATGAGATGGACTGCATTGGAACCAACAACGGATATTACTGCGTTTTATAAAATTAACAGAGCAACAAATTGGAAAGAATTCAATAACGCTTTGGAATATTTTACAAGTCCCGGACAAAATTTTATTTTTGCCGATAAAAAAGGAAACATTGGTTACGTTGCAGGTGTTAGATTGCCGAAAAGAAAAAACAATTCCGTTTCATTCGTTTATGACGGTACTACGGATAAAAACGATTGGGAAGGTTATGTCCCGTTTAATGAAAATCCGCGCATCTTTAATCCTTCACAAGGTTTCTTGGCTTCGGCAAATAACAAAACAATTAAAAACTATCCGTATCACATATCCAACGTATGGGAACCATCTTCCAGAATAGAAAGAATTACCGAGCTTTTGACTAAAAAAGAAAAATATAGTAAAAAAGATTTTCAACAATATCAAATGGATTTTTATTCATACTACGCAAAAGAAATTGTTCCTTATATATTAAGTGCATTTAAAGATTTTAAACCGGAAAATTCAAACTTAAAAACAGCATTACACATCCTTAAAAATTGGGATTATATTCTTCTTCCGGAAAGTCAAGTACCAACAATATATGCCGTATTTTACCAATTCCTATTAAAAAATATTTTTGAAGATGAAATGGGTAAAAATCTTTTAAACGAATATATTTTTCTTGCAAATGTTCCTTATAGAACAATTCCTGTTTTACTAAAAAAAAATAAAAGCGCTTGGTTCGATAATATAAAAACAAAAATTAAAGAAACAAGAGACGATATAATAAGAAAAAGTTTGACAGATGCTATTGAATATATGGAAAAAAATTTGAATCCCGATATAACATATTGGCAATGGGGAAAATTACATACTTTAACATTTAAGCATTTTTTCCACGGAATATCGGGAATGTTAGACAAATTATTTGATGTCGGTCCCTTTGAAATCGGGGGAGACGGAACAACAATTTTTAATACCGAATATTCCTTGACTAAACCGTATAAAAATAAATTAGGTCCTTCTATGAGATTTATTTATGATTTCGCTGAACCGAATAAATACGAAATTATACTTCCAACAGGGCAATCTGGTAATTTTATGAGCGAACATTATAAAGATATGACGGAAAAATGGTTAAACGGAGGTTTAATTGAAGTAAATACAAATAAAAAATTTATAACAAATGATGATTACAATTTATTAAAACTAATTCCACAAAGATAAAAAAATCTTATATTTGCAAAGTAAATTAAAAGCAGAAAACATGAAAGTAATAGAGCATTTGGAAAGAGCAGAAAATCCGTTTGTAAGTTTTGAAATAATACCGCCGAAACGGGGCGGCAACAGTAAAAAATTACTCGCCGCTTTGGATGACTTGGTAAAATTCAATCCTCCGTTTATAGATATTACAAGTCACGCCGCAGAAGTTGTTTACGAAGAAACACCAAGCGGTGATTTTAAAATGAAAGTAAAACGCAAACGTCCCGGCACACTTGGCATTTGTGCGTTAATTCAACACAAATATAACGTTGATGCCGTTCCACACGTTATTTGTCACGGATTTACCAAAGAAGAAACCGAAGATTTTTTAATTGAACTTCACTATTTGGGAATTGATAATGTACTTGCCATACGCGGAGACGATAGCGGTTTTAACAAACCTGTAAAATTCGGTAGAAGTATTAACAAATATGCAATTGATTTGGTTAAACAAATAGCCGATATGAATAGAGGAAAATATTTGGAAGATACTTTGCTTAATGCAGATAAAATGAATTTCGGAATTGGCATTGGCGGTTACCCCGAAAAACATTTTGAAGCACCGAATATGCAAATAGATGTTAATCACACAAAGGCAAAAATAGATGCCGGAGCAGAGTATATTGTTACTCAAATGTTTTACGATAATAAAAAATATTTCGACTATGTTAAAATTTGTAAAGATTCGGGCATAGATGTTCCAATAATTCCCGGACTAAAAATAATAACATCAAAAGCACAATTAAAATCGCTGCCGCCAAGTTTTTATGTTGATATTCCTACGGATTTGGCAGATGAAATATTAAAAGCCGATGACAAACATACTGCAGAGATTGGAATTGAATGGACGCTTAAACAAACCGAAGAACTTTTAAATGCAAACGTTCCTTCCATTCATTTTTACGTTATGCAAAATACTAATCCTATTAAGCAATTAATGAAAAAATTGAATATTTAAACTTAAAGTATAATAAAATGAAAAAAAGAATAAGGAGAACAAAAAAATTAAAATGGGCTGTTGCCGGGTGCGGTAACTTTGCGGAAAATACATTTATTCCCACTTTATTGCAATTAAAAAAAAGTATTCTAACTTCCGTATATAGCTCCAATCTCAATAGAGCAAATTTTATTGCCAATAAATTTTCCGCTACGTCATCGTTTAATGATTACAAAGAATTTTTAAAACAAGATTTTGATATTGTTTATATCGGAAGCGCCAACTATAATCATTATTGGCAAGTATTGGAAGCTGCAAAAGCCGGAAAACATATCCTTTGTGAAAAGCCGCTCGCATTATCATCGCAACAAGCCAAAGAAATGATGGAAGTATCCGAAGCGAACAATGTTTTTCTTACGGTAAATTATGTTCATCGTTTTCATCCGTTGGCCGTAAAAACAAAAGAAATTTTAGAAAAAGCAATGATTGGTACAATTATTATGATTTCCGCATCGTTTAATATAGATTATAAACCCAATGATAATTTCAGATTTGAAAAAGCAAAAAGCGGAGGCGGTGCTTTAAGAGATTTGGGAACACACATGATTGATTTATTAAGATTTTTCGGTGGCGAAATATCGGAAGTTAAAGGCTTTACTGATAATCTTGTTTACAAAAGTGAAGTTGAAGATTTTGCAACGGGAATATTTAAATTTGAAAAATCCAGCTACGGATTTATTAATGTTTCTTTTAATGCTCAAAATGCATTTAATCGTATTGAAATAATCGGTTCTAACGGTTCGATTAGTTTGGAAAATATTATCGGTAAGAAAAAACATATTGGTAAACTTGTAATTAATTTGCCAAGCGAAGCTCGTAAAGCATTTAGAAAAAGAGCTAATAAACAACTACACGCATTAAGATCCGTTCAAAAAGCCATATTAAATAATGTTTACCCCGATGTTACCGCTTATGACGGATTTATTAATATGAAAATTATGGAAAAATTAGAGAGTAACTAAAATTGATAAACCGATTAGTAAAGTTTTCACACAAAGTTTACGAAAAAGATTTTGTAGCGGCTACAGACGGAAATCTTTCTTTGCGCTTGGATAATAATAAAATAGCTATAACGCCCACTGCCGTTAACAAAGGAGAGTTAACCGCCGGTGATATTATAACTATTGACTTAAATGGAAATAAATTATCCGGTAAAGGAAAACCTTCCACCGAAACAAAAATTCATTTGCTTGCTTATAAGTTAAGACCTGAAATAAAAGCCGTTGTTCATTGTCATCCTACATTTGCTACAGCTTTTGCAACTGCAGGTTTAGATCTTACCAAGCCTGTATTTCCCGAAGTAATATTGGGTTTAGGTCCTGTGCCGCTTTGCAAATACGCTACGCCTTCTACTAACGAATTAACCGACTCTATGAAACCGTTTATCCGTTATGCATGGGCAATGCTTTTGCAAAATCACGGTGCAGTTACCTTTGGAACCGATATAGAAGAAGCGTATTTCCGGATGGAAAAATTGGAACATGCCGCAAAAATTTTATTCCTTTCAAAAATACTTGGCGGGCCCATTGAATTAAATAACCTACAATTACAAAAACTTTATTCAATAGCAGAAAATACTTACGGAATAAAAATAAAAAACAAAGTAAATAATAATCAAAACCGGTTTGCAAATAAGCTTAACTTGGATTCTTTAACAAACGGGAATATAAGTTTTACAGAAATTATTGAAGCACGTCTTAGAGCAAGAGCAGGAAATCCGACTTTCAATAATCTGAATTTAAAGTTTGATAGTAAAGTAGATGAAGAAAAAAAATTAATAATAAATTCCAAAAGTACAATAGAAAAACTTATTAAAGATTTCAACAGTTAAACAAAACAAAAGAACATAGTTTATAAATTTATTAAACATATATAATGACTGAAAAAAAAAATAATATTGCAATTTTATTAGGCGGAACTTCTACGGAGCGTGCGGTTTCCAAACAAAGCGGTAAAGCAATGTACGAAGCAATAGAAAATTTAGGTTATAATGTAAAGTTAATTGATCCGGCTTACGGGTTAAATCAACCTGAAAAAACAGAAGATTATTTTAGTGACTGTGATTGTTCCGTAATAAACAATAACAATTATATAAAAGCGATTAATTCCGATTTTTTTAATAACATAGATTTGGTTGTTATTGCTCTTCACGGTAAATGGGGCGAAGACGGAACTATACAATCTTTATTGGAATTAAGAGGAATAAAATATACCGGTTCATCCGTACTCGGTAGCGCTTTATCAATGGATAAAGTTCGTTCCAAAATTATGTTTAACCACTTTAATGTTCCAACACCGGAATGGATTGAGGTAACAAAAGAAAATACTTTGGAAGAAATTCATTCAACAATAGAATCAAAATTCGGGTATCCTTGTATTATAAAACCTAATGATCAAGGTTCCACAATAGGGCTAACAAAATGTAACTCTAAAAATGAATTGAATACTGCTCTAGCAAAAGCTTTGCAGTTTTCCAAAAAAGTAATAATCGAAAAATTCATTGCGGGAAGAGAAATTGCCGTAGGTATTGTAGATAATAAAATTTTACCAATTCTGGAAATTATACCCGAACATGAACTTTATGATTACGAATGCAAATATAAAGACGGAATGGCAAAATTTATTGTTCCTGCGGAAATAAGCAATAACTTAAAAACCGAATTGGAAAAACAAACCCGAATTGCTTTTGATTCGCTTGGGTGTAAAGGTTACGGACGTGTGGATTTCAGAATAGATAAATACAATAAACCATATTGTCTGGAAGTAAATACTTTACCGGGCATGACTTCGCACAGCTTGGTGCCTAAAATGGCTAAAGCAATGGGGATGGAATTTGACGAACTTATTAACAAAATTATTGATTCCGTATTATGAAAAAAAAGAAACCTGAAAATAATAAAATATTGGCATGGATATACTTTATTGTATTAACCATTGCAATTTTATTTTTACTTTTTAATAATTTCGGAATTGTAAAATATTTCTTTCTTAATTCCGAAGTTCATTCTATTGAAAAAAAAATTGAACAAACGGATATGGAGATAAAAAAATACAATAAAAATATTAACTCGCTAAAAAATAATGATGAAAAATTAGAAGAAGTTGCTAGAGAAAAATTTCACATGAAAAAGAAGAATGAAAAAGCATTTCAATTTAAGGATAAAAAAGAAAGATAATTTACGAAGTTAAACAATAATTGAAAATGTAATTCAATCTTCCGGTAATCCAAATTTTTTGTTGGGGATGTTAACTTAACAGATAATTTACTGTTATACGCATAAGAATCCATAAAGGAGAAAAAATGAAGACAATGACTTGCAAACAGTTGGGTGGAACATGTGAACAAGAGTTTCATGCAAATACTTTTGAAGAAATGGCGGAATTGAGTAAGAAACACGCAATGGAGATGCTTCAAGAACAGGATGTAGCACATCTAAATGCAATGCAAAAAATGCAGGAACTAATGAAGGATACGGATGCAATGGACAAATGGTTTGAGTTAAAACGCAAAGAATTTGAGTCTTTGCCCGATAACTGATATTTTCTCTTTTGTTGCCTGTTAAAATTTTGTAGTACATTTTCATTTTAATGTTCTTTCTCCCTTTTTTATCTGCAAAAATATTTAGCTTAAAATTTAGGATTTTCGGAAAAATCTTTAGGGGTTAAATTGTTGCTGTCTATCCTATCTTAGAATAGAGCCAACATGTTTTAAGCGTTTGCAATCTTTTTTTAGCAGATTCATTAATCAACTATAAATTATTTAACCAAATAAATTAAATAATGAAAATAAAAATTCCACAAGTACCGCTTGCCGAAAGAATAAGACCCAAAACACTGGACGAGTTTACAGGACAGAAAAAATTAGTCGGCGTAGGAAAACCTATTCGCTTAATGATTGAAA
>JALSTL010000212.1 GCA_026983755.1 Melioribacteraceae bacterium
CTCAATATTTTCTTATAATATAATGACGCTACTCTGAAACCAAGCTAAATTGATATTTCTACTTTGTCAGGGAAGCCGGTTTTATGACAATGCTTTATCTTTCAGAGGTTTTATAAATTTCTAAATACTCTATCAATATCTTTTAATCTTAAACGAAGAAATACCTCCGTCAATGTCTATAATAATTTTTTTTTCGGCCGTATCATAATTTTTTGTTTTGTAATAACCGGTTTCGGTTTTATCGAAATCTTCCATTTGTTTAGACATAAGAATCATATCACCTTTAACTTTACAGCCGGATGTTTCCGGTATATAAATTGTTAAAGATGCCGCTCCCATGTCAATATTAACGTAAGTTAAATCGGTTTTATTACCAAGTTTTATTTCGGTTTTAGAAGCACCGGTATTAAGAATAAGATTTTTAATTTTGAAAGGTCTTAAATCGAAGGTAGATTTTGCCGCTCCTAAATTAAATTTCATACTCCAAGTCGGTTTTTCATTTAGTCTTAGCTCAAATTTGTTTTTATTTTTGGGGAATTTAAAATGACCTTCACGTTTTAGGTTTAATTTGATATAAGCAATACTGTCTTTTTGATGATTCGTAACTTTATAATCTTCAATTTTTCCTTCGGCAAAACCTCTTAATAATTTGTTCGTAGTTCCATCAATAAAAAATTTGCCGGCGCCACCGTTAAATTCCAAATTAACATGTGAAATGTTATGTGAATAATCTACTTCGTAAGTATTTTGAGAAATATTTTCGGAAACTTGGTGTTTGTCGTAAATTCCGGATTCGTCAAATGTATTATGAAATAATCCGAATAAAAGCAAAGCAGTTAAAATTCCAAATAGAATATTAACTACCGATTTTACAATTTTTCCTTTCAGTATTAAAGCAACACCGGCAAAAATAATAATCACCGGCCATAAGTTCCACACAAAATGCCAGTTAATTGTAAACTCGATTTGTTTTTCCAAAAGATAAAGTAAACCTATAGTAATTAGAAAAAAACCCCAAAACAGTTGTGATGTTTTCATTTTATTCTTCTCTTACTTTTTGTAAAAATTTGTTACCAAAGCAATTCCCAATACAATAAATACAATAGCTAAAAATAAATCAAAATCAAAAAAAGGTAAAAACTTTTCCAAAAGAAAAACAAGACCCAAACCGATTAAAATAATTCCAACAATAATTCGTCCTTTTGAGGATGAATCATTTTCAGTAACCGATTCGGAAGTATATTCTTTAAAATCGGTATCACCGGTTTTTATTTCTTCTGCCGGGGTGTATAAATTATCAATTGGTTCTTCGGGTATAATTATCCAAAGAGCTACGTAAATAATAAAACCCACTCCATGAAAAATGGTTATTAACACAATCACTATTCTTATTAATATAGGATCTATATCCAAGTATTTACCTAAACCGGCTGCAATACCGGCAATTATTTTCTCTGTTCGTGCTCTGTATAATCTTTTTTCCATTTTCTTTCCCGCTTTTTTTGTTTCCATATTATTTGACGTATGATCTTATAAAAAGTTTCAAGTTTAATCTAATTAAAAATAAAAATTACCAAAACTAAAAAGGAAAAATATTTAAAATAAGAATAATTTGTAATGTTTGAATTTACGAAATAAAATAGTGTTTATATTACTTAACAATTTTTATGTTAAGTAATATAGGCAAGTAAGAACAAAAATAATTAACGGAACCGAAAAGAAAACAATGGTTTTTCGTGCAAATTTATTATTTTGGATTAAAGAAAAAATAATTAAAACTCTTTCCTAAAAGGAGGGAAAAATGAATAAAAGTTTAACCAAACAAATAGCAAGGAGATTACTGATTTTGGCAGCATTATTTAACTTATTTGTCTTCGGAAGCGAAGCTAGCGCTCAACAAACAAAAGCAGAACTTCCGACAAGAGCGGACGTACCGGAAAAATTAACATGGAACTTGAAAGATATTTATCCCACTAAAAAAGATTGGGAAAAAGATTTCAAGTGGCTCGAAAGCCAAATAATAAAATTTGAAAAATATAAAGGTAAACTGGGTAGCTCCGCAAAGAACTTATTGGAATGCTTAACATTTGACGATAAGGTAGGAATAAAATTCAGCCGTTTAAGTTTATATGCATCACTATCAAAAGATTTGGATTTGGGAAATGCAGAAAATCAAGGACGATACGAAAGAATATCTACGTTGGGGGCAAAAATTTCGGCGGCCTCATCATTCATAAGACCCGAAATATTAAAAATTGACGAAAACAAACTTTGGCAATTTGTAAAAGAAGAAAAAGGACTGAAAGTTTACAAACATCAATTTGATGATTTGATTCGAACCAAAGCTCATACTTTAACACCAAAAGAAGAAGAACTAATGGCCTTGGCATCACCGGTTCTTGAAGTTCCATATACAACTTTCGGAATGTTCAACAATGCTGATATTCAGTTCCCAACGGTAAAAGATTCAAAAGGAAACGAAATAAAAATTTCGCACGGAAGATACGGTGCCGCAATGTTTTCTACAGATAGAGAATATAGAAAAAGAGTTTATAAAGGATTATACAAACCTTATAAAGATTATAAAAACACACTAAGCGCATTGTTTAACGGAAATATTAAAGGACTTATCTTTAATGCAAAAGCAAGAAAATATAAATCAACACGCGAAGCCGCTTTAACACCAAACAATATACCGTTAAAAGTTTATGATAATTTAATAAAAACCGTAAACGAAAATTTAGCACCTTTACAACGCTGGGGAAAATTGAAAAAGAAAATTCTAAAATTAAATTCTCTTCATCCTTACGATACTTATGTAACATTATTTCCGGCGGTTAAAAAAGAATATACATACGAAGCATCAATCGGTATATTGCTTAAAGCATTAAAACCCTTAGGTAAAGATTATCTGAAACATCTTAAATATGCAATAAACCACCGGTGGATAGATGTTGTTGAAACCAAAGGAAAAAGAAGCGGCGCTTATTCTTCGGGCGTGTCATTCGGAACGCATCCTTATGTTTTACTTAATTGGTCAAATCAACTCAACGATGTTTTTACGTTTGCACATGAAATGGGACATAACATGCATTCATTTTATACCGAAAAAAATCAACCTTATCCTTATGCAAACTATTCTATTTTTGTTGCCGAAGTAGCATCAACTGCTAACGAAGCTTTATTATTGGATTATTTAATTGAACATGCCGAAACAAAACAAGAGAAACTTGCTTTGATAGAAAAACAACTAAATAATATAACAACAACATTTTATCGCCAAACTCGTTTTGCGGAATTTGAACAATTGGTACACGAAAAAACCGAAAACGGCGAAGCTTTAACACCGGACTTATTAAATAAATATTTCGGTGATTTATATCAAAAATATTGGGGAGCGGAAATGGTTGTTGATAAAGAAGAATCATATTCTTGGGCTCGCATTCCTCATTTCTATTATAATTTTTATGTCTATCAATACGCCACAAGTTTTGCCGCTTCGCAAGAACTTGTTTCACGTATTAAAAAAGAAGGACAACCCGCAATTGACAGATTTTTATCTTTCTTAAAAGCAGGTAGTTCTATGTATCCTATCGATGTTCTAAAAACAGCCGGCGTAGATATGACTTCGCCTAAACCCATACTGGCGGTTGTACAAAAAATGAATGAACTTTTGGACGAATTGGAGAAATTAATGAATAAATAATTTAAAGTTATATAGTTGCAAATTAAAGAAAATAACTTTTAAAGGAATCGAGTCAAATCAATATTCGATTCCTTTTTTTGTAAGTGTAAAAATCGTATAGTGAATTTTGAATTTTTAAGAGGTTTGTATAAATTAAAATTCAAAATTTATATTTTTAATGATATAAACCATAAGGTAAACCTCTGATGAACATTCTTAAAAACGTATTTTACAGTAAGAAAATTAAAGAGCTATTCCAGTCTGCTAATAAAAATTTGGAATTAAAAAACTATAATTTAGCCATCGAAGAATTTAGTAAAATATTATCTATAGATAAAAAAAATTTACAGGCACTCTATAACAGAGGAGTTGCCAATTTTCAAACGGAAAAATTTGAACAATCCAAAAATGATTTTTTAAAACTGGAAACTCTTGCACCTAACTTTAATAGCGAAACGAATAATTATCTGGCCAAAATTTATTTAAACTTTAACGATACTTACACAGCCTCATTATATGCGGAAAAATATTACAAAACCGATACCGAAAATAACGAAGCCAAATATTTTTTGGCAAGAGTAAAATATTTTAACGAAGAATATGATAAAGCTTTGGAACTTTCAAACGATTTATGTAAAAAATTTCCCGAAGATTATAATGCAAGATATTTCCGAAGTTTAATACTTTACGCAAATAAAAAATATGACCTGGCATTGCTCGATATTGATAAAGCAATAGAAATTACTCCAATAAATTGTTTCGCCTTTAACTTGAGAGGCTTGATAAATGTTGGACTTAATAACCTTAAAGAAGCTTTGGAAGATTTTGAATATGCAATCAGATTAAATCCCGATAAATCGATTTATTATTACAACAAAGCAAAAATAGAATATAAAATAGGCAATTTGATAAGTGCAAAAAAAAGTTTGGAAAAATGCATTTCACTGGATAACAATAATGAAGCCGCTTATATTCTTAAAGCCGAAATGAATGTGTTAAACGAAAATTATATTGATGCCTTGGAAGATTATCAAAAAGCATTGTTATTAGACCCGGATAACATAAAACTTTTGGAAAGAAATGTTGAACTGAAAACATATATGTTCGATTATGAAGGAGCAAAAAAAGATTTGAATCATGCTCTTAATTTGGATAATAAAAATCCTAACCTGCATTTTAAACTTGCACATTTATTTACAAAACTAGGTAATTACGAAAAAGCAAATGCAGAGTTGGAAGAAGTATTAAAACTAAAACCGGAACATAAAGAAGCATTGATTAACAAAGGTATTTTGGAATACTATCAAAAAGATTATGAAAATGCAGTTGCTACATTCGATAAACTTTTGGAATTGGAACCCACATTGAACAAAGTAATAATGTACAAAGCAAAATCGAATATGAAACTTGGAAATTTTCAAGATGCCAAAAAAGACTTAATGCAAATATCCAATGAAAATAAAAATGCCGAATATTTTATTTTAACATCAAAAATAAATTATAAATTGGGCGAAAATAGTCAAGCAATTGAAAATATTTCCAATGCAATTGAAATGGGTAAAATAGATAAAACCGCCGAGTTATTAAGAAATACAATTCGCTTCGAAGCCGGTTTATTGCAAG
Organism: Melioribacteraceae bacterium; assembly: GCA_026983755.1. Next base: position 5,309 of record JALSTL010000212.1, read on the forward strand.
AAATGAACAAAGTGGATGAATCGTATATAGAAAATTCCAGAAATATTGATGCTCTTATATTAAAAGGTCTTTTTAATTTTGAAAAAGAAAATTACGAAACGGCAAAACACAACTTCGAAAAGGTTATAAAATTGGATAAAACCAAAGAAGAAAAACTTTTACCGTTTATGAATTATGTAATACGAGTTATGAACTGAATATTGTCCTAAAACCAATCGATGATAGCACACTTAACTATAATCAAACGGATGAGGAAAAGATTTTACAAAAACCGTTTGATATATTTACTACGAAAAAATTTTCTTTTCTATTTTTTACTGAAAAAAAATAAATTATTCCATCGGAAATCATCTGATAAAATGCGATTGTTAAAATTGCCCGAATATTTTTTTGCAAAAAGACTTAACTATTTGTAATTACGTATTTTATACAAATATCGATTTGATAAAATCATAAATCTTTCATATCTTTTAAAGCTTATTTTTAAAATAAACGGGGAAGTATTATGACCAAAGCCGATATAGTTGAAAAAGTAGCTTTTGGAACGGGACTAACAAAATTGGAAACCGAAGCAATCATAGAAGGATTTTTAACAACAGTCATTCATTCGTTAAGAGACGGAAACGGTATTGAAATTAGAGGCTTTGGCAGTTATAAGGTTAAAAAGAAAAATGCCAGATATGCCAGAAATCCAAGAACCGGAGAAAAGGTTTTTATACCCGAACATTATGTGCCGGTTTTTAAATTTTCAAAAGATTTCAAATCTACAGTTAATAAAGGAATGAAAGCAAAAGAAGATAAATAATAAACGGGATTTATAACTTTATAAATAATTCAAATTTCAATTATAAAAGCAAACCAAAACTACCAGGAGTATTTAGATGCCTTGCGGAAAAAAAAGAAAACGTCATAAAATGGCAACTCACAAAAGAAAAAAACGCTTAAGAAAAAACAGACATAAAAAGAAAAATAAATAATATTTAAATTATCACTTAATTATTAGCAAATTCCGTTTTGCTTGTATAAACATTGCATAAAAATGTAAATTAAAAAAGGTAATTATTTACTTACTAAACCTTCGAAGTTATGTGGTATAATTAAATTTTGAATAATAACCTATAATGTAACTCAAAATTTTAATGTTCATATAATTTTCGAAGGTTTAGTGCTAATATATTTATCAGGCAAAATAATTTGAATAAAAAAATATTGTAAAGTTTTATAAAACTATTTAAAAAATAATAATTGCCATCTTAGCTCAGTTGGCCAGAGCAACGCATTCGTAATGCGTAGGTCGGGGGTTCGACTCCCCCAGATGGCTCTTGTTACCAATCTTTATCCATTCTGCAAAAACTCAATATTTTTTTAGTGAAAATTTCAGTTGAGATTTTCTAAAATGAATCATTAAAAATATAATAGAAGAATAATTTCGTTTTTAATTTTTTAATTCTATAATATTTAATTTTTTACTTATGTATATTTTTATAAAATAGTCCTTCCGATGCTGAATGAAATAAATATTAGTTAATTGCAAATCCTAAAAATTTCCGTTTGTGGTTATTTGCAAAATTTTAAAAAAAAATTCCATAATAAAAAAAATTAAATTTCTACCGAAATAAAACATTTGTACTATACAAATTACTCATCCTGAACAATTCTAAAAAAAGTAAACATAAATATTTATAAAAAGAAATAGTACAAAATATCCCATTCAAAAAAAAACTTAAAATTTTAAGTTTTTTTAATAAAAAAAACTTGACTTTTGACATAAAAAACCGTTATTTTACGACCCAGTGGGTAAAAGTGTTGACAAATTGGTAAAAGTGTTGAATAATCCCAAAAACGACCAAAAATATGTTTAAAAGCAGTTTTAAATATTCGATTGACGCAAAAGGTAGAGTAAGTATTCCGGCTAAAATCCGCAAATTTGTAAACCCGGAAGCAAATGATACCTTTATAATGACGCGCGGTACAGTGAAATGTATTGATGTAACTCCATTGGATTTATGGAAAGAAGTAGAAGAGAAATTAAATAAACTTAACCCTTATGACCCTAAAAATTCATTTTTCTTACGAATGTTTCTATCGGAAGCATATGAAGATAAATTAGATAGCCAGGGTAGATTGTTAATTCCCAGAAATCTAATTGAGCATGCTGAAATTGATAGAGAAGCTTTTATAATTGGGATAAATAAAAAAATAGAAATTTGGAATCCTCAAAATTATGAAGCGTATATTAAAAATATTGAATTTTCTTACGAAGAAATAGCCCAAAATGCAATGAGATAGTGATATTATGTATCATGTGCCTGTAATGCTTGATGAAGTTTTAGATTTTCTTATCGTAAATTCGGAAGGCAACTACTTTGACGGAACTTTAGGCTTTGGCGGACATTCTTCAAAAATATTACAAAGATTAGGAAATAACGCAAAACTAATTGCTACGGATAAGGATAAGGATGCTTTCAATTATTGTAAAGAACAGTTTAAATCGGAAAAAAGAATATCTATTTATAATACAAGTTTTACAAAAATCAGAACAATTTATTTACTGGAAAATGTTATTGGATTTGACGGCATTTTGGCCGATTTAGGTGTTTCATCATATCAATTTGATAATAAAGATTCCGGTTTTACATATAGGGAAGAAGCCGATTTGGATTTAAGAATGGATAAAACAGTTGGAGAACCGGCATATAATTTTTTGAATACGGCAAAAGAAGAAGAAATTGCCAATGTTCTTTTTCAATTTGGTGAAGAAAGAAAATCCCGACGCATTGCAAAAAAAATTGTGCTGGAGAGAGCTACAGCTTCCATTAAAACTACAACTCAACTTAAGAAAATAGTGGAAGCTGTTATTTATAAACAACATCTCAATAAAACTCTTTCAAGAGTATTTCAAGCATTAAGAATTTACGTTAACAAAGAATTAGACGAATTAAAAGAATTCTTAAATCTTTCGGTTCAATTATTGAATAAAGGCGGCAGAATAGTGATACTAACATATCATTCATTGGAAGATAGAATAGTTAAAGAATTTTTTAAGTATGAAGCTTTGTCTTGTGTTTGTCCACCGGAAATTCCGGTTTGTGTTTGCAATAAAGAAAGTACATTAAAAATCTTAACAAGAAAGCCTGTGTTACCAAGCAAAGAAGAAATAAAATCTAACCCAAGAGCCAGGAGTGCAAAATTAAGAGCGGCAGAAAAAATATAAAAAAACATAACAGCTTTTTTCTAAGAAACTTGCTGATAATTTTACTTACGGCAATGCCTCTGCTATTCAGCTATGTATATATTATTAAGCAAGTAAAAAAATTAAATTCAATTAAAAACAGTAAAACGGAAATTCTTAAAGAATTGAAAAACAAATTGGAAGAGAAAAAAGTTATTTACCAAAAATTAACTTCCGAAGATGAAATAATTAAAAAAGCAAAAAGTAAATTTAACCTTGTTCGAAGCAATAAAATAGAAAACATAAATATTAACAGCAATCAAATTAAAAATTTGGAAAAATTAGTTAGAAAAAAATATGATCAATAACAGAGCACTTATTGTAACGATTGGAATTTTTGCCATTTTTATAATATTGGTTTTTCAACTCTTTGCTATACAAGTAGGTAATCATAATAAATACAAAGCTAAAGCGGAAAGACAACAAAATAAAATTTACACGGTAAAAGCCGAAAGAGGTACTATTTATGATAGGAATATGGAAATATTAGCTTATACAAAAGATGATATTTCCCTTTATGCAGATGCCAGAATGTTGAATAAAAATATTAAAAACAGAACTAAATTGGCAAAAGTTTTAGCAAAAGTGTTCAATTGTAAACCCCAAAAATTTATAAACAAAATAAAAAGAAGCAGAAAAAATGTTTGTCTGGAAAAGAAAATTTCCAAAGAAAAAGCTTTACAATTGGAAAAGTTAAATATAGACGGTTTTTATAAAGTAGAAGATTTTACCAGAGTTTATCCCTACCAAAATATTACATCGCATATTTTAGGTTTTGTTGACAATACCTCTAACGGACGATCGGGTATTGAAAAAATGTATAATGATTTGCTGAAAGGTAAAGACGGAAAACTTGATGTTGAAAAAGATGTAATCGGCAGATGGCTTACAATCAATTATGATAATTCAATCCCTTCGGTACAAGGCGATTCTTTTATTTTAACAATAAATAAAGTTTACCAAAAAATTCTTGTTAACGAACTTAAAGCCGGGGTAAAAAAATACAAAGGCAAGTCGGGTATAGGAATAATAGCAAACCCTAATACCGGAGAAATTTTAGCTTTGGCTAACGTTCCCGATTTTGATCCGAATAAATATTATAAAGTATCGAACTTTGTACGAAGAAACAGAGCACTTACAGATACTTATGAACCCGGTTCAACTATGAAATCGATTGTTATGTCAATTCTGCTCGAAAAAGGATTGGTAAAGGAAAACGAATTGGTTAATACGGAAAACGGAAAATATAAAATTAAAGGTGCTATCATCAGAGATACACATAAACATCAAATGCTTACGGTAAAAGGTGTTTTGGAACAATCAAGCAATGTAGGGATGGTAAAACTTAGTAATAAAATAGATATAAGAAATTTTTATAAAGGTCTTAGGGATTTCGGTTTCGGTAATCGTACGTTTATAGATTTACCCGGCGAAACAAAAGGTAGATTAAAAAGACCTAATCAATTTTCGGGTATAAGCAAAGCTTTTATGTCTTACGGTTACGAAATATCCGTTACACCGTTACAAATGATTGTCGCTTATTCTGCTTTAATAAACGGAGGTTATCTTTTGGAACCTGCCATAGTAAAACAAATTGTTGATGCAGACGGAAATGTTAAAAGCAAATTCGAAATAAAAAAAATCAGAAGAGTTATAAGTAAAACTACTTCCGATGTTATGAAAAGAATGTTGCTAGGCGTTGTGGAAAAAGGTACGGGAGTTAAAGCACAATTAGATAATGTTTATGTGGGTGGTAAAACGGGAACATCTCAAAAACTTATCAATGGAAGATATTCCTCCAGATATTATAACTCGTCATTTATCGGATTTTTCCCTTATAACAATCCGCAAATTATTTGTTTAATACTTGTCGATTCGCCCGAAATAGGCAGATACGGCGGACAAGTAGCCGCTCCTATTTTTAAAAATATTGCACAAAAAATATTGGATGTGGATTTAAACATAAGAAGAAATAAAAATACAATTCAACGCCAAAAACTTATTGAAAATTTTATAACTGACATACAAAAAACCAACGATGACACCGAAGACATAAATTTGATGAATTATTCTAACAATAATAAAAATATCAAAAAGAAAAAATTTTTGAAAAATATAATGCCAAACTTAAAACATAAAACTTTAAGAGAAGCAATATCAATTTTAACCGAATTAAATATAAAATATAAAATTAAAGGTAACGGTAGAATTGTTAGCCAAAGTATAAAACAAGGAACACCATTGCAAAAAGGAATTGTTTGCATAGTTACATGTTCTACAAATAACAAGGTGAAGTTAAACTAAATGCTTTTAAACGAATTGTTAAATGAATTAAACACAATACAAGTTGTTGATAACTCAACGGATTTTGAAATAACCGATATAACAATCGATTCTCGTAAGGTTAAAGATAACAGCATTTTTATAGCTATAAAAGGTTATAAAACAGACGGACATTTATACATTCAACAAGCAATTTCCAACGGAGCAAAAGCAGTAATATTAGAAAACAATAAAATAATTCCCGAAGAACTTTTTTTACAAAATAACGTTGTAAAAATATTGGTAAAAAATTCCAGAATAGCTTTGGCTAAATTATCAGGTATATTTTTTAATTATCCCTCAAAAAAAATTAACCTTATCGGTATAACCGGCACAAAAGGAAAAACCACTACAACATATTTTCTTAAAAGTATTTTTGAAAATGCAAATATTAAAACCGGCTTAATCGGTACAAATAAAAACATGATTGGGCAAAAAGAAATTAAAACCCAAATGACAACTCCTGAAGCGCATATTATAAATTCGTTAATTAATGAAATGGTAAACGAAAATTGCCGGCAATGTGTAATGGAAGTTTCGTCTCATTCTTTGGAACTGCACAGAGTAGATTTTTTGGATTTTAATATAGGTGTTTTTACAAATATTACATCAGACCATTTGGATTTTCATAACAAATTCGAAAACTATCTATCGGCAAAAAAAATCTTTTTTGATTCTTTATCTGCCGATGCGAAAGTTATATATAATAAAGATGATAAAAATTATGCTTCACTGTTGCTTAATACTAAAGCTGAAAAAATTTCTTATGCTTTGCATACTGAAGCGGATATAACAATTAAAGATGTTAATTACGGTTTGGAAGGAACGAAATTTAAAATAAAATATCTCGATAGCGAATACGAACTTCAAACAAGACTGATCGGAGAATTTAATGCATATAATGCAACGGCGGCTTTTGCCGCATCAATCTTTTCCGGCGTTAATATTAGCAAAGCGATAGAAGGAATTTCCGTTACTCCGCAAGTACCCGGAAGATTTGAAGTAATAGGAAACGATACAAAAAAAATAATTATAGATTATTCGCATACTGCAGATAGCCTTAAACAAGCACTTAAAGCAATAAGACATATTGTTAAATATGAACGTCCCGTCTATACTGTTTTCGGGTGCGGAGGTGATAGAGATAAAACAAAACGCCCCGTAATGGGAAGTATTGCCGAAGAACTTAGCGATTCCGTTTATGTTACTTCGGATAATCCGAGAACTGAAAATCCTTTTTCAATTATAAAGGATATTGAAAAAGGTATGAAAAAAGAAAATCATAAAATTATTGAAGATAGAGAAGAAGCTATTAAACGGGCAATTGAAACTTCGGAAGATAATGCCGTTATTTTAATAGCCGGTAAAGGGCATGAAACTTATCAAGAAATAAACGGTATCCGAAATCATTTTTCGGATAAAGAAGTAGCAGAAAAATATTTATAAAATGAAAATTACATTGGAAGACATATTTAATTTATCAACCGCGGTTATTTATAATCCGGATTTATATAAATCCGTTGCTTCTGTTTCAATTGATACAAGAACAATTAAAAAAAATTCATTATTTGTGGCAATCAAAGGGAAAAATTTTGACGGACATAAATACATAAAAGAAGCGGTAAAAAAAGGAGCTGCAGCCGTTGTTGTTAGTAACAGAAAATTGAATATGATTCCGAATATAAATGTAACAATTATAACCGTAGCCAATACTAAAAAAGCTTACGGAGAATTGGCAAGCATTTGGCGAAAAAAAATAAATGCAAAAGTTATTTCAATTACCGGCAGTAACGGTAAAACCACAACAAAGGAAATTATTACTCAATTATTAAAAACCAAATACAAAGTGCATTCAACATTGTCCAATAATAATAATGAAATTGGTGTACCGCTTACAATTTTAACAGCGCCAAAAAATACTAACGTAATTGTTTTGGAACACGGTTCAAATCATTTTGGTGAAATTGAATATACGGCAAAAATTGCACAACCCGATTTCGCTGTTATAACTAACATCGGTAATTCTCATTTGGAATTTTTAAAAAATAAAAAAGGTGTTTTAAAAGAAAAAATCGCATTGTTCAACAATATTAACAACAATGGTAAAATTTTTATCAATAACGATGATGAATTGTTAAGAGGAATAAAAAGAAATTATAAAAACAAAATTACCTACGGCTTTAAAAGTAAAGTTGATATAAAAGGAAAAATTAAAAACAACAAAAAAGGTAAAACAAAAATTGAAGTTAAATATGGTAAAGGTTGCTTCATAACGCCATTACCATTGCCGGGTGAAGCAAATGCATATAATTATTTAACTGCAGTTGCAATGTGTTTAACGGTGGGATTAACACAAAAACAAATTATTACCGGAACCAAAAAAATTAAACAAGTACCCAAAAGATTACAACAAAATGAATTTGATGATTTTACAATTATAGACGATACATATAATTCAAACCCGGAATCTGTTAAAAATGCTATCAAGCTGATTAATGCAACGGATAGAAGAAAAAGGAAAATCGTAATACTCGGCGATATGTTCGAATTAGGAAAAAATGCGGAAAAACAACATAAAGAAATTGCAAAAAACATTAATGGTACGAACATAAATGTAGTATTAACAATCGGTAGAAATTCCAAATTTATAAATAATAAACTAAACAAAAATATTTTTGCAAAACATTTTGCAACAAGAAAAGCATTAAAAAATTATCTCGAAAAAATTGAACTGACAGACAGTTTGATTTTAGTAAAAGGTTCACGCGGAATGGAAATGGAAGAATTTGTGGAAGCTTTAAAAAAGAGAGTTGCGTAAATGTTATATCATTTATTCAACTATCTGAATCAATTGTATGAAATACCCGGTCTGGGTTTGTTTAAGTATTTGTCTTTTCGTTCCGCATTAGCGGCAATAACGGCAATGTTTATAGCATTTTATATGGGACCGAAAATAATTACATATTTACAAAAAAAACAAATTGGTGAAACCATAAGAGAATTAGGCCCTGAAACACATCAGATAAAAGCAGGTACGCCAACAATGGGCGGAATAATAATTCTTTTGGCAATTGTTCTTCCCGTTCTTCTATGGGCTAATATTAAAAGTACTTATATAGATTTGGTTTTAATCGGTACGCTTTGGTTGGGTTTGGTCGGTTTTATTGATGATTATCTTAAAGTAATAAAGAAAAAATCAAAAGGGTTAATAGCAAGGTATAAACTATTGGGGCAAGTATTATTGGGTTTGTTGATAGGTTCCGCAGTATATTTTATGCCGGAATTTGCCCACTATAACACACAAACCACCCTACCATTTGTTAAAAATATGAATTTTGATTTTTCGTTTTTATATATACCCGCAGTTATTTTTATAATTACCGCAACGTCAAATGCGGTTAATTTAACAGACGGTTTAGATGGATTGGCAATAGGTTCAATGCTGATAGTGATGTTAGCCGTTGCAATCTTGAGTTACGTAACGGGCAATAAGATTTATGCGGATTATCTTAATGTAATATATTTACCCGGTTCCGGAGAACTTACAATATTTATTGCGGCATTTATTGGGGCGGGTTTAGGTTTTTTATGGTTCAATTTTTATCCAGCCCAAGTTTTTATGGGCGATACCGGTTCGTTAGCCTTGGGCGGAGCTTTCGGTATAATAATGATTTTAATTAAAAAAGAATTATTGCTACCGATTTTAGGCGGGGTTTTTTTCGTAGAAACCCTTTCGGTAATAATTCAAAGAATGTATTTCAAATATACAAAAAAGAAATACGGAAAAGGGAAAAGAGTTTTCAAAATGGCACCGTTGCATCATCATTTTGAATTACTTGGTTTACCCGAACCGAAAATAGTGATAAGATTTTATATAGTTTCCATACTATTTGCAATTTTAAGTTTGGCATCTTTCAAGGTACGTTAATGAATATCGAAAAGAAAAAAATAACTATTCTAGGAGCAGAAAGAAGTGGCATTGCAGCTGCTAAATTGGCAAAAGCAAACGGAGCACTTCCTTTTGTTTCGGATTTATCCGATAACAACTCTGTTATACAAAACTGTAACGAACTTGCCAAATTAAATATTGATTATGAATTCGGCGGTCATACGGATAAAGTTTTCGATTGCAATTTTATTGTTACATCGCCCGGAATACCATCCGATGCCAAAGTTATTAAAACCGCAGAGGATAAAGGAATTAAAATTATTAGTGAAATTGAATTTGCAGCTTGGTTTTGCCAAGGAACAATTATTGCCGTTACCGGAACCAACGGGAAAACAACAACAACATCTTTAATTAGTTATATAATTAACAACGGAAACAAAAAATGTTATACTGCCGGAAACATTGGCCTTCCGTTTTCCGATATAGCTATGTCCGTTAAACCGGAAGATTTTGTTGCACTGGAAGTTTCCAGTTTTCAACTGGATTTTATAGAGCGGTTCAAACCGAAGATTTCCGTTATATTAAATATTACGCCGGATCATTTGGATAGATATAAAAACAGATTTGATTTATATATAAAATCCAAAATGCGCATAACGAAAAACCAAGATGAGAATGATTTTTTTATTTACAACGGAGACGACCACAACTTACCTGTAGGTCTTGTTTCGGAAACAATAAATTTTTATCCCTTTTCAATTGATAAAGGATTAAGAAACGGAAGTTTTATAGATGAAGGTTGGATACTTTTTAACAGAAATTACGAAACAACGGAAATTTGTTCCGTTAATAATTTATCTCTTAAAGGCGAGCATAATCTCCAAAATTCGTTAGCTGCGGTAAACGTTGCAATGAATGTTGGAATAACACCCGACTCAATAAAAGATTCTCTTGCAAGCTTTAAAGGTGTGGAGCACAGATTGGAATTTGTAAGAGAAATAAACGGTATAAAATTTATAAATGATTCTAAAGCTACTAATGTAGATTCCGTTTGGTTTGCAATTAGAAGTTTCGATAAACCGATATACTTGATACTCGGCGGTTTGGATAAAGGGAACGATTATAGTAAAATAAAAAACGAAGTAAAAAAAAGAGTAAAAAAAATATATGCAATTGGTAATTCGGCTAATAAGATTTACAATTATTTCAAAAATATAACTGATGTTGAAATAGTTAACAGACTTGAAGATACAATTAAAAAGGGACTTGCCGAAGCATCTTACGGAGAATATGTTTTACTTTCTCCGGCATGTGCCAGTTTCGATATGTTTAAAAATTACGAAGACAGAGGTAAACAATTTAAAACCATAGTAAAAAAATTATGAAAAATTTATCCAGAATACTCATTGCAATTGTAGTAATGCTTATAATGTTAGGTTCAAGTGTAATCTATAATGCCAAAGGAATAAACTATTTTTTCTCACATCTGGAAAAAGTTCTTTTAGCGGTTATTGTTTTTGTTTTTTTTGCATTAATACCTTACAAATATTACAGAAAAATAAGCAAATATCTTTTGGTTGGCATTATTGCAATTTTATTCTTGACATTTATTTTTGCTCCTTCGGTAAAAGGTGCCGCACGCTGGATAAATTTGGGCGTAATAAAATTTCAACCTTCGGAGTTCGCCAAAATTATATTACTAATGCATCTTTCGGTTTTAATTGAACAAAAAGGAGAAATAATAAAAGATTTTAAAAACGGATTGCGTTATATGCTTTTTTGGATTGGTGCCGTAGTGCTTTTAATATTTTTACAACCGAATGTAAGTACAACTATAATTATTGCATTAACATCTTTTGTTTTGTTGTTTGTCGGTGGTGCAAGAATTTTTCATTTGGGTTCAATTGTAGCAAGCTTATTATTGATAGGTGGTTCGGCGGCAATGTCATTACATCATTCGAGAGTTAGAATATTAACATTTATACATAGTATTACAAAAGGCGGTTATATAAATCTACAAGTTCTACAATCTAAAATTGCTTTGGGCAGCGGAGGTTTATTGGGATTAGGTTTAGGACACAGCAGACAAGTGGATTTGTTTTTACCGGAATCTCACAACGATTTTATTTTTTCTGTACTGGGTGAAGAATTGGGTTTTTTCGGTGCCTTAATTATTCTTTTGGCTTACTTGTCAATATTTATTGTCGGTTTATTAATTGCAAAACGTGCAAAAGACGATTTGGGTCAATTATTGGCTTTCGGTATTTCATTTACAATTGTCTTTAGTGCATTTATTCATGTTGCCGTTGGTGTTGGCTTAATACCCACAACCGGTATAACGTTGCCGTTTATAAGTTTTGGTGGAACTTCAATTATCATTTTTTCAATTTCCATTGGAATACTGATTAACATTGCCCGTTATGCTCAAAAACATCAAGAACATAGAAGAGCTAGGGCAAGGGCATGAAGGTGGGAAAAGATAAATACATTTTTGCAGCCGGAGGAACCGGCGGACATTTATATCCAGCAATTGCGGTGGCTGAACAAATTAAACAACTAAAACCGGAATCTGAAATTTTGTTTATTGGAACTAAAAATAAAATTGAATCTAAAGTAATTCCGCATTTAGGATACAAATTTAAAACTATTTGGATAAGCGGATTTTCCAGAAAGTTTTCTCTTAAAAATATTCTTTTTCCGTTAAAGTTAATTGTTTCAATAATTCAATCGCTTTTTATTGTTTTAAGTTTTAAACCTAACGTTGCAATAGGTGCAGGGGCTTATGTTTCCGGTCCTATTATTTGGCTGTCTTCATTTATCGGAGCTAAAGCTGTGCTATTGGAACAAAACAGTTATCCGGGTATTACAAATAGATTGCTGGAAGATAAAGCGGATATAATATTTATTTCATTCGAAGATTCGAAAAAATACTTTAAAAATAAAAACAAATTAGTATTAAGTGGAAATCCGGTTAGAACAACATTGAAAATTATAAATAGAAATAATGCTTTAAAAGAATTCGGATTTTCAAATAATAAAAAAACAATATTTGTTTTTGGAGGTAGCCTTGGTGCAAAAAATTTAAATGAAGTATTAAAAGATAACCTGAAAACACTTACGGAAAATAATATTCAGGTTATTTGGCAGACAGGAGAATTGTATTATAACAGTTATAAAAAGTATGAAAGCGAAAATGTAAAAATAATGCCGTTTGTAAATAATATGTCTGCGGCATATTCCGCAAGCAATTTGGTAATTTGTCGTGCAGGAGCAACTACAATTGCAGAGGTAGCACATCTGGGTTTACCTGTAATATTTGTTCCTTCAAAAAATGTAGCTGCAAATCATCAATATAAAAATGCAATCTCTCTTGTAAAAAACGAAGCGGCTTTGGTAATTAAAGACGATGATTTAAGAAATGAACTTAAAGAAAAGATTTTATCAACAATAAATAATGAAACACTATTAAGCAAGTTATCTTCAAATATAAAAAAATATGCAAAGCCTGAAGCATCAATGGTAATTGCTAAAAAAATAATAAATATAACTAAAATTTAAAAGTTTAATAATCAAATGATTAAAAATATAATAACGAAAATTCATTTTATCGGAATAGGCGGAATAGGAATGAGCGGATTAGCCGAAATATTAAACCATCAAGGTTTTGAAGTATCCGGTTCCGATTTGGTATTAAGCGATATAACGAAACGATTAAAAAATCTAGGTATCAAGATATATAAAGGACATTCGGCAAAAAATATCAAGGGTGCAGATTTGGTTGTTTATTCGTCTGCGGTAAATTTAAATAATCCGGAAATAAAAGAGGCAATAGAAAGAAAAATACCGGTCATTAAAAGAGCTGAAATGTTAGCCGAAACAATGAGAATGAAGCATGGAATTGGTATTGCCGGAACACACGGTAAAACAAGTACAACTTCAATGGTCGGTTTAACTTTAACCGAAGGCGGTATTGATCCTACCATTATTGTTGGCGGTAAATTAAGCGGGCTTGGCGGTACAAATGCAAGATTAGGAAACGGAGATTTTATTGTTGTAGAAGCCGATGAATTTGACAGAACATTTTTGAAACTTACACCAACTATTGCCGCAATTACAACTTTGGAAAAAGAACACCTAGATACTTATAAAGATTTGAATGATATAAAATCTGCATTTATAGAGTTTGCAAATAAAGTACCCTTTTACGGTTTTGTTGTTCTTTGCTTGGATGAACCGGCTCTTCAGGATATTATTCCTTCTATCAACAAAAAAATTATTACATACGGAATTTCTCCTCAAGCAGATGTTAGAGCAAGCAATATTAAATACAACAAAAACCAAAGCTCCTACACCGTTGTCTATAAAGGGGAAGAACTTGGTGGAATTAAAATAAATTTACCCGGATTGCATTATGTGAAAAATTCTCTTGTTGCAATTACCATTGCAAAAGAAATGGGTGTACCTTTTAAAACCATTCAAAAAGCGCTTGCTTCTTTCGAAGGAGTGTACAGACGGTTTGAAATTAAATATAATAAAGAAATTTTGGTAATTGATGATTACGCACATCATCCTACCGAAACAACAGCAACGTTAAACGGAGTGCGAAGCGGTTGGAATAGAAGACTTGTTGCAGTATTTCAGCCTCATTTGTATTCCAGAACAAAAGATTTTTATGCTGAATTCGGTCGTTCGTTTTTGAATTCGGATATTTTTATTTGTACGGATGTTTATCCCGCAAGAGAAGAACCTATAGAAGGAGTTACAGGAAAATTAATTGCAGACGCAGCTAAAGATTTCGGACATAAAAACGTTGTGTACGTAAAAAATAAAAATGATATACCAAAAGTACTTAAAAAAATTACAAAAAAAGATGATGTGGTTATTACAATGGGAGCAGGAGATATTTGGAAGTACGGTGAAAAATTTGTTCAATGTTTAAAATCTAAAACAGGTTGCACAAAATGAAACGTTTTATAATGATAAAACAATTATTATTTATGCTGATAATGTTAAGTATAATTTTGCTCTTGGCTTTTACTCTTAACAATAGCGGAATGAATGAAATAAAAAGAATTAAAATTGAAGGTTGCGGATTATTATCACCTGATACTTATATGAGTTTTGCAAAATTAAATAACGTTGATAATTATAAAAATATTGACCTTCATGTTATTTACGATAGACTTATAAAACATCCTTACATAGAAGATATTGATATAGCAATGATAGAGCGTGGAATTGTAGAAGTAAAAATTAAAGAAAAAATAATGGAAGCAATCTTTTTGCAAAGTGAGCAACAATTACTTTTAACCGAACACGCACAATTATTACCAATGTTACCCAAAACAAAAAACATAGATTTACCCGTAATTACCGATTACAAAAAAAGAAAAAAATTGAAATTATTCGGAAATGTAAAAAAAGATAAAAATCTAATGAGTGCATTAAAGATAATATCTACTGCGAAATTTATTGATAAAAATTTGTATCAAAGCATTTCAACAATTGATTTGCATCAAGGTAAAACAATAACCTTAGATATTATAAATATAAACTATCCGGTATTATTGGGGAAACAAAATGAAATAAAGAAAACCGTTTATCTTTCCAAAATATTATCTCAGTTAAACGGAAAAAAAATTAACTCTTACTTAAACTATCTGGATTTACGTTTTGATAACTTGGTTTATCTCGGGTTTAACAAAAACCTAATGATTAAAAAGGAAAAAATATGAAAAGAAAAATAATTGCTGGATTAGATTTAGGTACTACAAAAGTTGGTGCCGTTATTGCTGAAAAATTAGAAGATAAAATTGCAATACTCGGTTTTGGCGTTGCACCTTCGGTAGGATTAAATAGAGGTTTGGTTGCCAATATTGCAAAAACTTCGGAAGCAATAAAAGAAGCCATGAGTTTGGCTTCTAATAGAGCGGATTTGGATGTAAAATCTGTTAACGTTGGTGTTGCCGGCGAGCATATTACTAGTCTTAGACACAGAAACTACGTAACAATAAATAATGAAGACAAAGAAATTAGTCAAGCTGATATTGAAAGACTTAAAGCAGATGTACATACAATAAGAATTCCATCGGATAGACAAATACTTCACATAATACCTGAAGAGTTTTTTATAGATCACGAAGGAGGCTATCATAATCCGATAGGAATTTGCGGTTCCAGATTAGAAGCCCTTAACCATATAGTATTGGCATCAATACCGGCAATACAAAATATTCGCAAATCCGTAGAACGGGCTGGTTACACCGTACAAAATTATATACTTCAGCCCATTGCATCCAGTTTGTCCGTTTTAGATGAAAACGAACAAGACTTGGGTGTTTTACTAATTGATATTGGCGGAGGTACTACCGATATAGCTGTTTATCATGAAAAAACAATTAAATATACAAAAGTTATAGGTCTTGCCGGAAATCAAATAACAAATGATATACGTGAAGCATTGGGAATAGTAACGGCTGAAGCGGAGAACTTAAAAAAAGAATATGGTTATGCTTTGGAAGAAGCAATAATTAAAGATGAAGATATTTATATAACAGGAGTTGGAGCAAGAGGTAACATAAAAATACCGGTTTCTCTTCTTACTCAAATTATTCATGTTAGAATGAAAGAGCTTTTTACACAAATAGATAATGAACTCAAACAAGCCGGATTTAAAAATAAAATAAAAGCAGGAATAGTTTTAACCGGTGGCGGTTCTTTACTAAGAGGGATATCGGATTTATCAGAAGAAGTTTTCGGAATACCAACGAGAATAGGTGTTCCGTTGGAATTAGGCTCCGGTTTGTCCGATCAAATTGAAAGTCCGGAATTTGCTACTGTTGCCGGTTTAATTAAAGGTGTTCCGGGTACAACATCATCCCAAGCTTCGTTAAATATTAAACAGAAAATCAAATCAAATAAATCTAAGCTAAATGGTTTTATAAAAAAAATACAAGAATTTTTTGATGAATTATAATCTAAACACACAAGGAGGACGCAATGTCAAATTTTATTACGCTGGACAAAAACAATTCATTATCTGCTCAACTTAAGGTTGTTGGTGTTGGTGGTGGCGGCTGCAACGCTATTGAAAGTATGATGCTAAAGGGATTGAGCGGTGTTGAATACATTGCCATCAATACAGATGCTCAAGTATTAAATACCAGTAATGCCGATCACAAAGTACAAATTGGAGTTAACATAACACGAGGTTTAGGAGCTGGAGCAGACCCTGAAATAGGTAGAAAAGCACTTGAAGAAGATAGAGAAAAAATTGCTAAACTTCTGGAAGGAAGTGATATGGTATTTATTACCGCAGGAATGGGCGGCGGTACAGGTACCGGAGGTGCTCCTTTAGTTGCCTCTATTGCTAAAAGTCTTGGTATTTTGGTAGTTGGTATTGTTACAAAACCTTTCAAATGGGAAGGTAAAAAAAGAATGCAAAATGCAGAAGAAGGTATTCAAGAATTAAAAAGAAGTGTCGATAGTTTAATAGTAGTACCCAATGATCGTCTCTTAAATATTTTGGAAGATACTATAAATGCAAGAACCGCTTTTGATAAACCTAATGAAATTCTATACGAAGCAACCAGAGGAATAGCAGATATAATTACCATAACAGGTATAATAAATGTTGATTTTGCAGATGTTCGTTCGGTAATGAATTCCAGCGGAGAAGCTTTAATGGGAAGCGGTACCGCAAGCGGAGAAAATCGTGCTATTGAAGCTGCTCAAAAAGCTATTTCTTCACCTTTATTAGACGGAGTTAGCATTAAAGGAGCTAAAAACATCTTATTAAATGTAACAGCTTCCGATAGTTTAACTATGCAAGAAATTAATGAAGGCAACAGAATTATATACGAAGCTGCCGGTGAAGAAGCAAATGTTATTTTCGGTTGGGTTATTAAAGAAGATATGGATGATACGGTTTCTTACACCGTTATTGCAACCGGTTTTGGTGATGATAATAACGAAAGTAAAATTCTTGCGGAAAAAGAAGATGTTATGGAAAATAAAAAAAAAAATTACACCGGATTTACGCTTGAAAACATTAGAGCAAATTCATTGAAAAAAAACACCGATTCTTCAAAAGCTTTTAAAGTAAAAGGTTCGGATAAAAATATAAATAAAAACGGTGTTACCCAAAGCGGTTATAAGAATAATGGACAAATAGATGCTTTTGAAAACGTTAGTGAACCTAAAGAAAATAATGAAAAAAGAAAAAAAGAAGGAGGCTCCTCTTTTTTAAGAATGATTATGGATTAAAGTAATTCAAGTACCCTTTGGAACAAATTGATTAGTGAAATATCAACTAATCAAGAGGAAGAAAACTAAAGACTGTTACTTATTCAAAACCATGGTGTAATTTATTACAGTATTAACTCCGTGAATATGAACAGTCTTTATTTATTTAACATTCGTTTTATATTTCATATCTTTTATGAATTGTAAAACATAGATAGAATCACTAACTTAACTATTTATATTTTAATAATTATGAAAAAAATATTTATAATACTGGTTGTCCTTACCATAAATCTATTTGGCCAAATGGAAAACCAAATAGGTTGGATTGCAAAATTCGGCGGAGCCGTTGGATTTTCTCCTACAATTATGTTCCCGGATTATACGGAAATAAATACTAAATTGATTTCTTTGGGATTGGAAAAATTAAGCGGTCCTATTTATGCCCCGGGTGGTAGCGGATATATTTATGTAATGATTGTAGATAATATGAGACTGGGCGGAATTGTATTCGGCGGTTCTCAATCATCTTTGCTCCAAAATGAAAGTGTTCAAAATGAAGTTGTTTATTCGTTAAATGGTGGGGGACTTACAATTGAATATACAATGCCCTTTGTTAAAAAAATTGCTTTGTCTGCCGGAGTAATACTTGGTGGCGGTAGTCTGAAAATACAAATTCACCAAAATAATAATTCATTTAATTGGGATGACATTTGGACAATAATAAAAAATGATTCTGCTGATAAAAATAAAAGTTATAGAATAAAAAATTCATTCTATATGGTTTCGCCAACGTTAAATGTTGATGTACCCGTAAATAGATTTATTGCATTGCGTGGAGGTTTGGGGTATCAATTTTCTTTCGGCGGAAGTTGGAGTATTGCAAATGAAAAGGAATTAAAAAATGTTCCTTCCGGTTTAAATGGAAATGCTTTTTTTACTCAACTGGGAATATATATAGGTCTTTTTGCTTTTTAATTACAAACCTAGTCAAAATATAATATGAAAAATATTTTAGTAACTGGCGGTGCCGGATTTATAGGAAGTAACTTTATTAACTCGGTCTTAACAGAGCGGGATGATTACAACATTGTTAATTTAGACAAATTAACTTATGCCGGTAATCTTGAAAATCTTAAAGACATCGAAGAATATAATAACTATCATTTTGTTAAAGGTGATATTACCAATAGAGAATTGGTAGATTATGTTTTTCAAAAATATTCTATTAAATATGTAATTAATTTTGCTGCTGAATCTCATGTGGATAGAAGCATACTCGGTTCCGAAATATTTTTCAGAACAAATGTAATCGGTACAAATGTTTTACTTGAAGCTTCAAGAAGATATGAAGTGGAAAAATATTTGCAAGTTTCAACAGATGAAGTTTACGGAAGTCTTGGAAAAGAAGGGTTGTTTACGGAACAAACCCCGCTTTCCCCTAACAGTCCTTATTCGTCAAGTAAAGCCGGTGCCGATATGATGGCTTTAGCGTTTCATCATACTTACGGACTTCCTGTTGTAGTTACAAGATGTTCTAATAATTACGGACCGTTCCAATTTCCTGAAAAATTAATTCCGCTTATGATAATTAATGCTATGAACAATAAAAAGCTTCCGGTTTATGGAGACGGAATGAATATTAGAGACTGGATTTATGTTTTGGATCATAACAAAGCAATTGAAATGGTGTTGGAAAAAGGAAAAGAAGGAGAAGTTTACAATATCGGTGCTGGTAACGAAATGCCGAATATTGAAATTGTAAAACTAATATTGAAAAAATTAAATAAAGACGAAGAACTTATTGAATATGTTAAAGACAGACTTGGACATGATAGACGTTATGCAATTGACTCAACTAAAATAAAAAAAGAATTGGGTTGGCTACCTGAATATGACTTTGCAAATGCAATAGAAAAAACTATAAATTGGTATTTGGAAAATACAAATTGGTGGAAAAAAATTATCAGCGGCGAATATCAAAATTATTATAAATTACAATACAATAAATAAAACTTTGCGGTACTCTGTGAAAAGCATTTTGTTGTTGCACAAAGAACCACAAAGTAGGCACAAAGGATCACAAAGAAACTCTGTGTTGCTCTGTTACTTCTTTGAGGAACTCTTTGAAATGTTTTTTTAATTAACTTTGAAAATAAGATGAATAAAACCATACAATATTTATTTATAACCTTTTTACTATTTACCATTCAACTAAAAGCACAAACAACAACTAATTTCGGAAACAATTCGGAAGGTTCGGATTTAGCCGCACTAAGTTTAATAAGCGTAACCGTTGGCGGAGATTTTTTATTGGAAGGAACCTTCCCGGCATCAAACACAGAACGAGTAGATCAATTTATTACCAGAATAGTTTCGGAATACAGAGACGGAGCAATACGTTTTGCAAAAGATGAAGAATCATTAACAAGAATTCAAAATGAAATCGAAAACTATTCCAAAAGAAACATAACATTAAAAAGATATAACGGGAAAAAGATAAAAGTAGATTTACAAATGTTCAGAAGTACTGGCGATTTTAAATATAATCCTTATCTAAAAAACGGTGATGTAATATTATTCCCAACATTGGATTTGCAAAGAAATTTTATTGACATTTCCGGTGCGGTTAATAAACCTTTGAAGTTCCCGTTTGTAGAAGGTGATAAACTTTCGGATGCTATTTTATTGGCACACGGATTAAATTCTTCTTACACAAATATAAATTCAGCGGAAATTTCCAGATTAAGTAACAACGGTGAAAAAGAAGAAATTAAAATTGTTAATATCGATAAAAATCCGTTGTTGCAAAGAGGCGATAGAATCAGAATTCTTTTTAATGAAAATCAAAAGAAAGATTATAATGTTTTGGTACTTGGTGAAGTTAACAGACCCGGTAAAATTTTTATTAGTAAAAGTAGTACGACAATTTCAGAGGTAATAAAAAGAGCCGGAGGGTTTACCGAAAATGCTTCTCTGAAAAACAGTGAAATAATACGTAACAGCAAATCCGTACTACAATTGATATATGAAAATCCGATTTATTATAAAAACAATATAAAAAAGTTTACAGGTAAGTTGGAAGATAAATTAAAACAAGCAAAATTAACCGAATTGCTGCTGATGCAAAGAATGTCCGACGTAGTTTTGGAAGATACGGTATTTTTTTCGTTGGATAACAAACTTAAAGAATTACAAACTCAAGCCGTTGTAGATTTTACCAAAATCTTTTCGGACACAACCAACGATGGAAAATTTATAATGCACGATGGAGACGTTATTTATGTTCCTACAAAAGAAAAATTTGTTTATGTGTACGGACAAGTTAATAAACCCGGATTAGTGCCATACGTTGAAGGAAAAGATTATAAGTACTATTTGGAAAAAGCCGGAGGTTTGGGTGAAGATTATGAAAGCGATATAAAATTGATTAAAAGAAAAACCAAAAGTTGGTTCACGGTTAATAATAAAACCAAAATAGACAGAGGAGATTATATTTACGTTCCGAAAAATCCGCCCAGGTCGTTTGGTTATTATTTAAGAAATACAGCTTTTATTACATCAATAATTAGTGCCGTTACTACTGTTAGTGTTCTTATTATAAATCAAATAAATAAAAGTAAAACTCGGTAAAGAAGGATAACTTTTAATGGAACATAAACCTACATTTACGGATTATTTAAGCATACTTTATAAGTGGAAAAAGTTTTTAATAATTAACTTATTAATAGTTACGATTATTGCAACGGTTGTTTCTTTTCTTATACCGGAAAAGTTCAGATCATCAACTTCAATAATGATTCAAGATTCCGGTGCAAGTTCTATGTTAAGCGGCGTTCTTCAAGATTTCGGAAGTGTATTCAGCAAAGCATTTTCCGGTGGCGGTGGTAGTTCCGAAGATAAACTTTTCGGCTTTTTAGGAAGCAATAAATTAGCTGAAAAAATAATTAAGAAATTTAACCTTGTTGATTATTACGAAGTGGAAAAATATAAAAGAGATAAAACACTTAAATTTTTTAGAAAAGATTTTCAATTTGATTTGGATGATAACGGTTTTATTGTAATTAGTATGATTCATAAAAATCCTAAAATAAGTGCCGAAATTGTTAATTATGCTGTTGATGAATTAAACAAAATGAATCAACAATATGCTACTGTTTATGCAAAAAAATACAGAGAATTTGTTGAACAAAGATACAATAAGAACCTTAAAGATTTAAGTAATGCCGAAACCAATTTGGAAAATTTTCAAAAAAAATATAAAATTTATGCAATACCTGAACAGTTGGAAGTTTCATTTAAAGCTTATGCGGAACTGGAATCAAATCTTGCAGTAAAAGAACTTGAAAAAGATTTTGCAAAAGAAGCCTTCGGTAAAGATAATCCGAATTATACCAAAATAGAAAAACAAGTAAATTTATTAAGAAATAAATTAAAAAATTTAAAAGCCGGTAAAAGCACAGATAGAAATTCTATTGTTTTTTTCCCGCTGAAAAATCTTCCGCAAATTCAAAAAGAATATTTAGAGTATTACAGAGAAATAGAAATTCAAACAAAATTGTTGGAATTTACATTGCCAATGTACGAACAAGCGGTTATGGAAGAACAAAAAAATATTCCTACCGTTACCGTTATTGATAAAGGTGTTCCTGCGGAATTAAAAGATTCACCCAAAAAAGCTTTTATTATTTTATCCGTTTTCTTTTTGATGTTATTCATACTGATTCCAATGGTAATAAGAGGAGAGTATATTACCCGAAACGAACCGGCAAATGAATTTGAAATTAAGGAAAAAGGCTTCTTTAAAAAGTTAACTAAAATTTACAGATTAAAAATATAAAATAGAATTGGTATTCTTAATAATAACAGTAGTTTTAGTTCCAACCGTTTGGTTTGCAAATCGTATTTTTAAAAATTGGATAAATCCCATATCAATTTTTACGATAGAGTGGTATTTCCTTATTTTTTTGTATCATTTAAAACTTATCAATTATCCGGATTTGAGTTTTACCACTTGGTATGTTATTATAATTTCATTCTTAGCTTTTCTGTTAGGTTGCATA
>JALSTL010000213.1 GCA_026983755.1 Melioribacteraceae bacterium
GCTGCAAATTTTTTATTTGCTATTGTAAAAGTAATTATATCTAAAATCATTTTATTCCTTGTATTTTTTTTCTTTATTAATTTCAACAACAGTGCCAATAAGTTTTATTTCTTTTTACACGATTTATGAACTTAATTGAAAATGTTGTGTTAAAAAATTTAATTTTTATAAAATATTTTAATTTCAATATTTAATCTTTTTTTTCGTGGGAATCGGTTTTACTTGAGTGCGAATTATTCAATAGAAGAACAGAATAACTCTAATCTATTGTAAAAGCAGTTTATTGTAAAACATTAGGAATTGTTTAGTTAAAAAAATCTTTTTAATTTTTTGCATCTTATAGTTTTATAAGCAATTTCTAAATTCCAATGCATAATTTGGGTTAAAACAACCGGAATTATAAAGCGATAAAGATAAAATTGTATGTTTTCTACTAAAGTATTCTTAAATAAGAGTGGATTTATTTTCTTGGGTCGTTGAAAAAAATAAGAGATTATTTGTAATTGACTATTTCTATAAGATTGTACTTTTCTATTTTACTATAAAGTGTAGGTTTGGAAATACCTAAAATTGAAGCGGCTTTATTTTTATCTCCGTTCACATTTTCAAGAATTTTTATAATGTGCCTTTTTTCCACCTCTTCCAGACTTAAATTTTGTCCGCAACAATCATTTTTAGTATTTATTGATTTATCTGGGGCAAGTAAAATATTTTCATCCAATAAAACATCATTGTTGGAAAGAACAACCGCTTGTCTTAATGTATTTTCCAATTCTCTAACGTTACCCGGCCAGTTATGCTCCAAAAGTTTATCCATAACTTTGATTGGAATTTTTATAACGTTTTTATGTAATTCCTTATTAATTTTTTTCAACAAATGAACTACCAATAAAGGAATATCTTCTTTACGTTTACGCAGCGGGGGCATTGTTATTGTAAAAACTCTTAATCGGAAATACAAATCTTCTCTAAACTTTCCTTCTTCAATTAATTTCTCAAGATTATTATTACTTGCGGCAATAATTCTGGCTTTCATCGGAATTGTTTCTTCACCGCCAACTTTTTCAAATTCTCTTTCTTGTAAAACGCGCAATAGTTTTGCTTGTAGGTTTATTGAAAGCTCTGCAATTTCATCTAAAAAGATTGTACCGTCTTGAGCTAATTCGAATTTACCTTTTTTGCTTTTTATAGCGCCGGTAAATGCTCCTTTTTCGTGTCCGAATAATTCACTTTCCAATAAGTTTTCAGCTAATGCGGAACAATTAACTGCAATAAAAGGTTTATCTTTTGAAACACCGGAATAGTGAATAATTTTTGCAATCAGTTCTTTTCCCGTTCCGCTTTCGCCTTGCAATAAAACCGAAACTCTGTTTGAAGAAAGTTGACCAATATATTTTGCTATTTCTTGCATTGCCGGTGTTCGTCCTATAAGACTGTTTTCCAATTTATATTCTTCGGAATCTTCATGTATATAAACATCAAGCTGTTCGCTTATTTTTTGAATTTCCAAGGCTCTTTTTATTTTTATTCTAAGTTGATGAAGGTCTAACGGTTTATGTAAATAATCAAACGAACCTTTCTGCATAGCTTTAATAGTAGAGGATATATTATAATATGAAGAAATCAATATAACTTGAATTTTAGGATTACACTCTTTAATTTCTTCCAAAACTTTTATACCGTTTTTATCCGGCAAAATTAAATCGCAAATAACAAGGGCGGGATTTTCATTCTCTACGGCTTTCAAACCTTCTTTACCGTTTTCTACCAATAACACATTATGACCTAATTCTTTTAAGTTAACATTAAGAATTTCTCTTACTTGAACATCATCGTCAATTACAAGTATTTTAGCCATTTTTTATCTTTCTGAAGTATTTATAAATAAATTACGACAATAATATACTATTATTTATGAAATATTTAAATAGAAACCTTTGAAAATTTAATATTTATTCCTTGTCGATTTACTATTTTCCAAAGTTCTATTAGTATAGTAGAAAATCTTAAAAAAAATCATTCATTGAAAATTTACAGATAAAATATGGGAAAGATTTACGAAAAAAGTGATACAAAGCAAAATTAATAAAATGCCTATGATTAAATTACTTTTATATTATCTTTTAGAATTGAGATTACATCTTTTAGATTTTCCGCCTCATAATCAACAACTTTGTTGTATTGCATCGGGATAGGTTTTTTTGTTTTCCCGGTATATATCAAGATAGTTTCGGCACCAATATTTTTTGCTCCGGTAATGTCCGTATCCAAATCGTCTCCTAACATAAAAAATTTTTCTGTGCTTTTTAAATCTAACAACTTTAATGCCGCTTGGAAATATATTTTGGAAGGTTTGCCCAATAATTTTGCTTTTACATCAGCGGCAAATTCAAGTCCTTTTATAAAAGTTCCCGCATCCAATTGCAAACCTTCGTCGGGTTTGTTCCAAAATTTGTTTTTGTGCATTGCAATTAGTTTTGCACCGTTTTTGAGAAAAATAAAAATTCTTTGCATAATTTCATACGACCATTGTTTCCCGATGTCGCCTATTAAAACAGCTTCGGGTGTTGAATAGTTTAAGAACTGCGAAAATAATTCTTTAACTTCCTCCGTAGTATATACGGCAACATTTTTATAATTTCTTTTTACATAATTAAGTGCCGTGTCAACTGTTGTTATTATTGGCAAATTAATCTGAATGGAGTGTTCGGCAAAAAATTTCTTAACTTTTTCGGAAGAATAAAGAGAAGAATTGCTTAAGATACAAGCTTTAATTTTGCTATCTGATAAAAACATCAAAAACTCTTCCAAATAAGGTGCTGGTTTAATTCCTATTCTAAGTACACCGTCTAAATCTATTAACAAAGCTTGATTCATATTTCTTCTTTTAAAGTTATTAATAGCTATTTTTACATATCCGATAAAAACAATTTAAAATTAACAATAAATATTCGGAGTACAAATTTAATGAAAGCATTTCAAGAATACTATACGGAAGAATTCAGTTACTGCTATGGATGTGGTACAAAAAATATTTACGGTCATCAACTAAAAACATATTGGGAAGGTGAAGAAACCGTAAGCCATTTTACACCTAAGCCCGAACATACCGCTTTACCGGGCTTTGTTTACGGTGGATTGATAGCCTCTTTAATTGATTGCCATTCCACAGCTACCGGTTCGGCTGCCATTTACAAAGCCAATAACAGTAAAGAAAAATTTTACCCTCGTTGTGTAACGGCATCGCTAAAAGTAGATTTTATTAAACCCACACCTATTGATTGTACTTTGGAATTACGCGGGAAAGTTAAAGAAATTAAAGGGAGAAAAGTTATAGTGGAAGTTAATTTGTTTGCGAAAAACAAAATTTGTGCTAAAGGTTATGTTGTGGTTGTTCAAGTGCCAGATAGTTGGTTGGCAAAATAAAATTACTTTATTTATTTTTTTAATAAAAATGGAAACGGTAATTAAAACTATATACCTTAAATTTGTACAAAAGTTTCAAAATATAAAATATATCATTATACTTATTTACAAAAATATAGGAATTTTATGGCTTCAAAAGAAGATTTGAAAATGTTACGTGAAATGGTTAGGGATTTTACAAATACAGAAATACGTCCTATTGCCAATTCAATAGATAAAAATGAAGAAATACCTAAAGAATTAATTACAAAGTTGGGTGAAGTAGGTTTATTGGGAACAGCATTTCCAGAAGAATACGGCGGCGGAGGTTTTGGAGAAGTTGGATTTTGCATTGCTCAAGAAGAAATTACAAAAGCTTGTGCCTCAACCGCAACTTTTATAGGTGCTCATCAATCTATAGGAACAAATGCCATATATTTGGGAGGCAGCGAACAATTAAAACAAAAGTATATGCACAAACTTACAAGCGGAGAAAAAATTGCCGCTTTCGCATTAACGGAACCTGATGCCGGCTCCGATGCTTTTAATCTGAGTACTACTGCCGAACTTAAAGGAGATAAATGGATTTTAAACGGACAAAAATTGTGGATAACAAACGGAGCTATTGCCGATATATTTTCTATTTTTGCCAGAACGAAAAAAGGTATAACCGGATTTGTTGTTGAAAAAGAATTCCCCGGTTTGATAATAGGAGCAAATGAAAAAAAATTGGGGATTAAAGGAAGTTTTACAAATTCAATTACTTTGGAAAATGTTGAAGTACCCAAAGATAACATAATAGGAACGGATGGCAGAGGGTTTTTAATTGCAATGAATACATTAAATGCCGGAAGAATTGGTATTGGTGCCGCCGGTTTGGGTGCTTCCAAAGAAATGTTGGAACTTGCCACTAAGTATGCTCTGGAACGGAAACAATTTTCACAACAAATTTCCAAATTTCAAGCAATACAATTTATGCTGGCGGAAATGACAACAAAAATTTATTCCATGGAAAGCATGCTTTACAGAGTTGCCGAAAAATACGATAACAATGAACCGGTAGAGCAAGAAGCGGCAATAGTAAAACTTTACTGTTCCGAAGCAACTTCGGAAGTTGCCGATATGGCATTACAAATTTACGGTGGAATGGGATTTTCCAAAGAACTGCCAATTGAAAGATTTTATAGAGATGCAAGAATATTAAGAATTTTTGAAGGTACAAGTGAGATACAAAAACTTGTTATTAGCCGAAAAACCATTAAAAATAAAGGTGTTTGGAAATTATAATGAATAAATTATTGATAATACCTTCCATTGATATTAAAAACGGAAAAACCGTAAGAGTTGTTCGCGGTATTCCCGAACTCGGATGCAAACAATACGGGAACAATCCTATAGAAACGGCAATGATGTGGCGTGCAGAAAATGCCAAGGTTATTCATGTAGTGGATTTTGATTTGTCTCACCAACATTCACATAAAAATTTCAACTTACTTGGAGAAATCTGCGAATCGGTAATTATACCTGTACAATTTGGTGGCGGTATAACTTCTTTGGAAGAAGCCAAAGAAGTTTTTAATTTAGGTGCATTCCGTTTGGTAATTGGTTCCTTGGCTTATGATAAACCTAACGAATTTAAAAAAATATTGGAACATTTCGGACCTCAAAAAATTTCGGCTGCCATTGATGTTATTAATAACGAAGTGGTGGTTCACGGAAGAAAAATTAAAACCGGAATAACACCGGTAAAATATGCAAAAAAATTATCGGCTATGGGTGTAAACAGATTTGTTGTTACAGACGTATTTAGAAACGGTATGTTACAAGGTCCGAATATTGAATTAAGCAAATCAATTGCCGAAATAACAAATGCAAAAATTACACACTCCGGTGGAATTACAGACTATTCCGATTTAGCTAATCTAAAAAACCTTACTTCATCATGTATAGATTCCGCAATTATAGGTCGTGCTCTTTACGAAAATAAATTTCCTTGCCAAAAACTTTGGCGTATTGCAGAAACAGACATATTTGACTAATTTAAATTATTTTTGTAAATATCCGTATATAATTCCCAAAACATTTTAAGGAAATAAAATTATGTTTATTTCCATAACTTCTCATCCGTATAGCTTTTCTTATTATAATAGTATTTACATATTTCATTATAACATTATAGGAGCATAAAATCATGGAAGCTATAAAAAAAATATTAGTGCCTATAGATTTTTCCAATTATTCTAAAAATCTCTTATCCTATGCAAACGGTTTTGCCGAAACTTTTGATGCTAAAATATTTTTAATTCATGTTGTTGAACCAATCATCTATCCCGTAGATTTTAGTATGGGACAAATTGATTTTCCGGCAACCGATAGTAATTTAACTAATAAAGCCAAAGAAGAATTAAAAAACATGGCAAACAATTTAATCGGAAAAAATATTAAAACGGAAATTATTGTTAAATCCGGCAAACCCTTTGTTGAAATAAACGAAACAGCCAGAGAATTGGATGTAGATTTAATTATAATTGCTACTCACGGTCATACAGGCGTTGAACATTTACTTTTCGGAAGCACAGCTGAAAAAGTTGTAAGAAAAGCTCCTTGCCCGGTTTTAACTTTACGAGAACCGATTAAAGGTTTTAAATTTTAATATTCACAATAATAAGAAAAATATTTTGGCATTATACATTATTTTGCATAATTATAGGAATATTGTTCTTTTTTTTAATTTTCATAGAATTTTTTTTTGTTTATAATTCTTCGTTTTAATAAAATATTGCTATAATTTTATTAAAATAACGTAAATGAAGCCCATAAAGATTATATTATTTTCATCATTTATTACACTTCTTTTTTCAACTAATTTTCTTTATGCCCAAAACAAGTTTAAGATTAAAAAATTTAATATAAACAAATCAAATGTTAGAAAATCTAAACTTGATTTAATTAAGGCGAATCCTAATTATAGAATTATTTCAAAAAATGAGCTTCACAATAATTCCATTTCCACAATAACGGAAGAAAAACATAAAAAATTAAATGCCATAGAAGCACTTAAAAAAGAATTTAGTCGGTAATTTTTTAATAACCACAATATTTCATATCTCAAGAGATTTTTTTGAATAGGAGAACTTTGTACTCTATCAGCTAAATAGATTTAACCCGAATTGTGCAATAGAAAAAACAGAATAGCACAAAACTATTGTAATAGAAGCAATTATTTTAATACAAAGCATTAGGAAGGGTTAAATTAAAAACTCTCTTTAGCTTATTGCATATTATGGTTTTATAAACAATTTCTAAATTCTAATGCATAAATTGGGTTTAACTTTTGTTACTAAAATCAATATATTTTAATATCCAATTATCAAATATTAAAGTATTTGTCATAAACAATTTTATTTTTCATTCCCTTTTATTATTTTTAGGAAATTTATAAATAATAATTGAGAAAACGCCATGAATAATTTTGAAAAATTAGGTGCATTTTATTTAGGAAAAAATTATGATTCTACAACTAAAAAAATTTCTGACAACTTATTATTATATGATTCAAAAGACTTAACAACACATGCGGTTTGTGTTGGAATGACAGGAAGCGGAAAAACAGGTTTATGTATTTCCCTTCTCGAAGAAGCCGCTATTGATCAAATTCCCTCTTTGGTAATTGACCCCAAAGGTGATATTACAAATCTTATGTTAACATTTCCACAGCTAAAAGGCGAAGATTTTTTACCGTGGATTAACAAATCGGATGCAAAAAGAAAAGGAATGACAGACCAAGAGTTTGCCGATGCTCAAGCTAAGCTTTGGAAAAACGGACTGAAAAAATGGGGTGAAGACGGTAAAAGAATTGAAATGTTAAAAAACAGTGCTCAATTTAATATTTATACCCCGGGTAGCAATGCCGGTTTATCGGTTTCAATTTTGGATTCATTTAAAGCTCCGGCACAAAAAACTTTGGAAGATAGAGATTTGCTAAATGATAAGATTTCATCAACCGTTTCAAGTTTGCTGGGCTTACTTGGTATAGATGCCGATCCGCTTCAAAGCAAAGAACATATTCTTTTGTCAAATATATTAAAATATCATTGGAACAAAAAAAATGATTTGGATTTACCTCAAATAATTTTAAATGTTCAAAATCCGCCGTTTAATAAAATAGGTGTTTTTGAATTGGAATCTTTTTATCCGGAAAAAGAACGATTTTCTTTGGCAATGGCATTAAATAATATTCTTTCGGCTCCCGGCTTTCAATCTTGGCTTAACGGTGATCCGTTAAATATTGATAATTTTTTATACACTGAAAACGGAAAACCAAAAGTTTCAATATTCTATATCGCTCATCTTTCCGAATCCGAACGAATGTTTTTTACTTCCTTACTTTTAAATCAATTGTTAGATTGGATGCGTACGCAATCCGGTACAACAAGTTTACGTGCTCTTTTATATGTTGACGAAATTTACGGTTATTTACCACCTGTTGCCAATCCTCCTTCAAAAAAACCGTTTCTTACTCTATTAAAACAAGCTAGGGCTTTCGGTTTGGGTTTGGTACTTGCCACACAAAATCCGGCTGACTTAGACTATAAAAGTTTATCTAATGCAGGAACTTGGTTTTTAGGAAGACTCCAAACGGAAAGAGATCGAGAACGAATACTTGACGGACTTGAAGGTGCTACACTTCAAAGCGGAAATAAATTTAACCGAAAAGATATTAGTAAACTTTTGTCGTCCTTGGATAAACGAGTTTTCCTTCTTCATAATGTTCACGAAGAACATCCGCAAGTGTTTCATACAAGATGGGCTATGTCTTATTTACGCGGTCCGCTTACTCGAACACAAATCAAAACCCTTGTCAAAAAGAAACCCGATATAGCAAACAAATCCAATATAAACGAGAATAATCTTACTTCCGTAAATACAATTAGTATTGCAAAACTTCCAAAAGGTATAAAGCCGCTATATTTTAACAGAGATATTAGCCAAGAAAATATTGAAGCTTTTTCTTACAAACCTTTTATTTTAGCTAATGCCGATATACGTTTTTATGATAGAATAAAAAAAATAGATTACGTTGAAGAAGTAAAATTTTTAACTGCAATAACAGAAGATGTAATTTCGGTCGATTGGGAAAATTCTTATAAAATTTCATTTGATGAAAAAAGAATTACAAAAAAAATCAAAACAAAACTTAAATTTACTTCCCTCCCATCCGCAATAAAAGATTCTAAAAACTTTACACTTTGGCAAAAATATTTTAAAGAACATTTGGTTAACGATTATGCTTTAACGGTTTATCACAGCGAATTACTGAAAGAAACTTCCAAACCCGGAGAAAGTGCAAGAGATTTTAAAATAAGATTGACACAATTAAGCAGAGAAAACAGAGATAATGCAATTGCCAAACTAAAAGAAAAATATGCAAGAAAAACACAAACTTTACAAAACAGAATTGAACGAGCTAAACAAAAAGTTGATAGAGAAAAATCTCAATCATCACAACAAAAAATCCAATCCGTTATATCAATAGGTTCAACAATATTAGGAGCTTTATTCGGAAAAAGGAAATTAACAACTACAACTATCAGAAGAGCCGGAACCGCATTAAATAGAGTTAGCAGAGCCGCAAAAGAATCTGGCGACGTTTCCAGAGCCGAAGAAACCTTAAATAATTATAAAATTCAATTGGAAGAATTACAAGATAAATTTCAAGATGAAATTGATTCTTTCAAAGACAAATACGACCTTGCAATCGAACAATTCCAAACAGTAAAAATACGACCTAAAAAAACAAATATATCAACAAAATTATTTAATTTTATTTGGATACCGTTAGCTGATAATGAAACAATTGAAGATATACCTGAATTTCAAATAATTGAATAATTAACTATCAAAGTGGAATAGATTAAGTTAAATTCATATATTATAATTTAAAATAAGTTAAATAAACAAAAATTACAGGAGAGTTATGAAAACAAAAGCATTATTATTTTTACTAATTTTTATTTCCACATTAAATGCACAAAAAACAGCTAAAAAAGATACCATCCCTCAACGCACTTGGATTCCTGCCGGAGTTGCCGGCTTAAACATCAGTCAAATTTCCCTAAGTAATTGGACGCAAGGCGGTGAAAATGCACTTGCTTTTGTTGCGTATGGTAATTTCGGTTTAAATTATTTTGATAAACCTTGGGGTTTTGTTAACACATTAAAAATTGCCGTAGGAAAAACAAAACTTGGAAAGCAAGATTACAAAACAAGCGATAACGAAATCTTTATGGAAAACCTACTTCAATATGAAGCCGGTTGGTTTGCAAAACCTTATTTCAGTAATACATTTCGTTCGGTTGTACTTCCGGGTTACGACTATCCGGATGGAGGAGAACCGTTTCAAAAATCCGCTTTCTTCGATCCCGGATATCTAATGCAATCATTCGGATTGGTTTATGAACCTTCCAAAACTTTTTCAACACGTTTGGGCTTTGCTACGCAAGAAACTTTTGCTAGTAAATTTGCTCCACAATTTACTGATGATAAAGAAACATCTGAAATTGAAAAATTCAAATTTGAAGCCGGCGTTGAATCTGTTACTAAAGCTCTTTTTAAATTGGATAATAATTTAGCCTATGCAACCGAACTACGTTTATTTAGCGCATTCAATGCTTTGGATGTTTGGGATGTTCGTTGGGATAATACTTTAACTGCACAAATAAATAAATATGTAAATGTTAACCTCAATGTTTTGGCTGTTTATGATGTTGACCAAATAGCTAAAACTCAAATTAAAGAAGCTTTACAAATTGGACTTACTTATGTAATTTTCTAATCAAATAAACTTACTTATTATAAATAAATATGGGAGAAAACATTATGTTAAAAGAATTCAAAGAATTTATTATGGGCGGCAATGTAATTGAATTTGCTGTTGCCGTTATTATGGCAGGTGCCATTGGTTTAGTGGTTAAAGGCTTTGTAAGCATGATTGTAATGCCGTTTGTTAGCCACTTTGCCGGAGGTCTAAGTTTTAAAGAATGGAAAATTATTTTGGACGAAGCTGTAAAAGAAGGTGACAAAATAATCAAACCCGCCAATGCCATTATGTATGGCCAATGGATTGATACGATTATTAATCTATTGATTGTTGGTTTGGTTATGTTCTTGATTGTAAAGGCATACAATAAAATGAAGAAAAAAGCAGAAGAAGAACCTGCCGCACCACCGGAACCCAGTAAAGAAGAAATTTTACTTGGTGAAATAAGAGACCTATTAAAAAAATAAAACTTATATTTTAAGGCAAATAAATATGAAAATCAAAACTTTATATATAGTTACGTTAATTTTAATTCTATCATCAAATTTATTATTTGCTCAATTTAACAATTACGGTATCAAGGGCGGAATCCAAGGATTTGGATTGGTGCCCGATACCGATTTTAAAAATGATGATATAAAACTTTCATTTTTAGGAAGAGCCGTTTTACGAATTGAATTAACAAATGTTGTGGATCTTGAATTAGGCGGTGCTTACGGTATTTTAGCAGGAGACGACCCGATAAACAATTACTGGAAAACCAGAATTGTGCCTGCGGATTTTCGTTTTCTCATATCCCCTTTCAATTCAAAATTGGTTAATCCTTATGCTTACGGTGGTGTTGGTTATGTATTGTGGAATGTATTGGATAAACCCGCCTACTTAACACCGGCTCCAACAAAAGAAAGCGGCGGAACATTATTCGCTCCTCTCGGCGGAGGTTTTGAAATAAAGCTTTCCAATAAATTGCTTTTGGATATTAGCAGCGGTTATAGTTTTACTTTTACAGACGACTTAAACTACTACAATAATAAAGATTCCAGAACAAAAGGTGCTAACGACGGTTATTGGGCGTTTGGATTAGGACTTATATTTACAAATGAAAGCGGAAGTTCCGATGCGGATAATGATGGTCTTACTAAAGATCGAGAATTAAAACTAGGTACCAACCCCAATCTTGCCGATACAGACGGCGACGGAATTATTGACGGTTTGGAAGTTACTCAATACAATACAAATCCTCTAAAAAATGATAGTGATGGAGATGGTCTTAGCGATAAAGAAGAAATTAAAGAATATAGCACCAATCCGAATTCCAAAGATACCGACAGTGATAATATCTCTGATGGAGATGAAATCAATAAATACAATACAGACCCGTTACGCAGCGATACGGATTTTGACGGACTTAGTGATGATAACGAAATATTTAAAACCAAAACTTTACCTTCGGAATCCGATACCGATCATGACGGATTGAAAGACGGAGAGGAAATTCAAAAATACAATACTTTACCTAATACACCGGATACAGATGAAGACGGTCTCTCCGATGGTGATGAGGTATTAAAATACAATACTAATCCCACCGTTGCCGATACGGACGGTGGAGGTGAAAATGATAAAAAGGAAATTCAACAAGGTACCAATCCTCATAATCCGGAAGACGATATAATTTTCAATATGAAAAAACCTATCGTACTCGATGGAGTTACATTCGAAACCAACAGTGCCGAACTTACACCGGAATCGGAAAAAATGTTAATGAAAGCATTAAATACCTTAAACGCATATCCCGATATGAAAGTTGAAATTCGAGGTTATACGGATAATGTTGGAAGTGCTGCATACAATTTACAACTTTCTCAAAGAAGAGCCGATGCGGTACGTAATTGGCTTATTGCAAAAGGAATTTCTCCTAATAAAATTACTGCACGCGGTTACGGAGAACAAAATCCTATTGCCAGTAATTATACAAAAGAAGGTAGAAGATTAAACAGAAGAATAGAATTTGTAAAAACAAATTAACCCTCTTTATTGAACTACCGGCGTGTTTTAGCCGGTGGTTTTTTTTATCTGTTAGATTTTATGTAATTTATATTGTACATTTATTTACACTAATATATTTTTATAAAAAATAGGAGAGTTCGATGAAAATTAAAACAATACTGATTGTCTTTTCATTTTTAGTGTTTTCAACAACATTCGGACAGTTCCATGATTACTCGGTAAAATACGGAATACAAGGACATTTTTTAATTCACGACACAGATTTTGACAACGACCCTTATCGATTTTCACATCAAACCAGAGGCTTTTTACGTTTTGAATTAACTTCTGGAGTGGAAACCGAATTAGGCGTAGGATTGGCTAAGTTAACTGCATTTGATTTCTTCAAAAGCCAATGGGAAACGGTTTTAATTCCAGCGGATTTAAGAATTGTTTTTGCACCTTTTAATTTCGAAAAAGTTAATCCCTATGTTTACGGTGGTTTCGGAAGTTTAAGATGGAACGTAAAAATTAAACCTAAATCAATTTCACCCAAAGCAACTCAAGAAAGCGGTTGGACGCAATTTATTCCTTTTGGTGCAGGTGTTGAACTTGCCGTTAGTGATAATTTTTTACTCGGTTTTTCCGGCGGCTACAACCATACTTTTTCAGACGATATCAATTATTATAACAACGGAAATGCTAATGACGGATATTTTGATTTCGGAGCAAGTTTTATTTTTGTTACAGGTTCCGGTAATACGGATGCCGATAACGACGGATTAACAGAAAAACAAGAAAAAGAAATAGGTACCAATCCTAAAATTGCCGATACGGACGGCGACGGAATTAACGATGGCGACGAATTGAACAAGTATAATACTAATCCGCTTGCTAAAGATAGCGATAAAGACGGGTTAAACGATTATGAAGAAATTTTTACATATAAAACCGATGCCAATTCTTCCGATACGGACGGAGATGAATTATCCGACTATGCTGAAATTATAACTTATAAATCTAATCCGAATAAAAAAGATACCGATGGCGATTCTCTTGGTGACGGTTATGAAGTAAACAAATATAAAACTAATCCGATTAAAAAAGATACCGACGGCGACGGACTTGACGATAACATTGAGTTAAATAAATTCAAATCAAACCCTTTACTTAAGGATACGGATAACGGCGGCACAGACGATTTTACTGAATTTAAAAGAAAAACCGATCCCAATAAACCTGAAGATGATGTTGCAATTAAGAAAACAGAAATTTTAGATATTAATGCACCAATGATTTTAGAAGGTGTTACTTTTGAAACCGGCAAAGCAATTTTAACACCTGAATCGGAAAACATTTTAACCAAAGCATTAAATACACTTAAAGCTTATCCTCACTTAAAAGTGGAAATTAGAGGTTATACGGATAATGTTGGTAGCGCAGCATTCAATTTGAAACTTTCTCAAAAAAGAGCCGATGCCGTTAAACAATGGCTTGTTAAAAAAGGTATAGATGCTACCAGACTTAGTGCAAAAGGCTATGGTGAAGCCAATCCTATTGCAAGCAACAGAACCAAAGAAGGACGTAGAAAAAACAGAAGAATTGAATTTTCAAAAATTAAATAATTTAATTATTATTTTTTAATGTTAAAAAAAGCCTCCTTTTTTATGGGAGGCTTTTTAATAAATACCGTATTAAATTTACAAAAGAAATATATACCTAACACAGTTGCAAAACATTATATAATATTCATTTTACGAATCCAATTATACATTATTTTTCATTCCGTTTAAGTAATTTTTATTTATTAAAACAAAACTTTGTGAAAAAGTAATAAATAAAAATACATTTATCATAATATTGAATAAACATCCAAAGCAATAATAACGGTAGCATGAATAAAAAAACCGTAAACCATTGATCTGGTACTTAAAGCCAATGCACCTAAAAACACACCACCGACAATAGCGCCAAAAGTTTCCAATATGGGTTTCCCATTGTGTAAAATAACAAACGGAATCATTTGAATAAATATTGAATACCAACCGAATTTAGATTCGAGACCGAACAACATAAATCCTCGCCAAATAAATTCCCAGGCAAAAAGAAATAATAAAAAAAACGATTCGTAAAGAAGAAATGTTTTTATATTTTGATTAAAACCGGAAAACATAGGATAATAATTTCTAAACTCCGGCATAGTGGAAATAACATAGGTTAAAGGTAATATTATAAAAGCCGAACTTATAAACAGTAAAAATCCCGTGTGAAAGTTTTTGAAATTTATTCCGTAATTATAGATCTTTTCCTTAAAAAAAAATTTAATTATAAGAATGGGAATAATTAACAAAACAACTGTATCGGAAGCAAACCAATATAAAAATTCGTATAAATCAATATTATCACTTTTAAGAAAATATGAGTATAACGAGCTGTTAAAAAATTTTCTGGATGAATAATACCAGGAGACAGTTTGAAGAATAGCAATACAGAAAAATATTGTTATTACTTTCTTATCCAGCAATTTAATTTTGCTGTTTATTAGGGCAATTTCGTTTTTCAAGTAATTCCGCATACCGAAAAATAATAAAATGGATTTAAGATTATAAACTATACCGAAATAGTAATTTAATTCAATCGAAATAAAAAACCTCCGCAAAAAATAATAACGGGAGGATTAATTTAATTATAACAAAACTATTTATGATTTTTTTATTTAAATATCAAACTTAATGCCTTGAGCCAAAGGCAAAGTTTTACCGAAATTAATAGTATTTGTTTGTCTTCTCATATAAGCCTTCCAAGCATCCGAGCCGGATTCTCTACCGCCACCGGTTTCTTTTTCACCTCCGAAAGCTCCGCCAATTTCTGCACCCGATGTTCCGATGTTTACATTCGCTATTCCACAATCAGAACCTGAGGCGGATAAAAATGTTTCTGCTTCCAATAAATTGTTTGTAAAAATTGCAGACGATAATCCTTGAACAACATTGTTGTGCAATTCAATAGCTTTTTTAATACTTCCCTTGTATTTTATTAGGTATAATATCGGAGCAAAAGTTTCTTCTTGTACAATTTTATAATGATTTTTTGCTTCCACCAAAGCCGGACGAACATAACAACCGGAGCCGTAACCTCTTCCTTTAAGAACTTCTCCGCCATAGATTACTTTTCCTCCTTCTTTTTCTACCAAACGCAATGCATTTGTAAAATCTGCAACTGCAGCTTTATCAATTAACGGTCCAACATGATTTTTTTCATTCATCGGATTGCCTATTTTTAAACTTTTATAAGCTTTAACTAAAGATTTTTTAACTTTTTCATAAATACTTTCGTGAATGATTAGTCTTCTTGTAGTTGTGCATCTTTGTCCGGCTGTACCAACTGCACCGAAAACAATTGCCGGCAATGCCATTTTCAAATCCGCATTGGGTGTTAAAATTATTGCATTGTTTCCGCCAAGTTCAAGTATAGCTTTCCCGAACCTTTTGGCAATAGTTTGTGCTCCGTGTCTTCCAACGTGAATGGAGCCGGTTATTGATATTAGAGGTAATTTTTTATCATTTAACATTTTTTCGCCAATAGAAGAACCTTTGCCTATAACAAGATTAAATATTCCTTCGGGTAAATTGTTTTCTCTAATAACTTCACCTATAATATTTTGAACCGCAATTGCTGTTAAAGGAACTTTTGAAGAGGGTTTCCACAAATTCGTATCTCCGCAAACGGAAGCTATCATCGCATTCCACGACCAAACAGCAACGGGAAAATTAAAAGCCGAAATTGTTCCTACCACACCAAGCGGATGATACTGGTCGTACATTCTGTGATGAGGTCTTTCGGAAGCCATTGTATAGCCGTATAATTGGCGAGCTTGTCCAACGGCAAAATCGCAAATGTCAATCATCTCTTGAACTTCTCCTAAACCTTCTTGTAACGATTTTCCCATTTCGTAAGAAACCAAATGACCAAGCGGATTTTTATATTTCCTTAACTTATTACCAATTTGCCTAACTATTTCTCCTCTTTTGGGTGCGGGAATATTTCTCCATTCTAAAAAAGCTTCGTGTGCTGTTTTTACTACCGCTTCATAATCTTCTTTTGATGCTTGATAGACAGAAGCAATATATTTGCCGTCGGTTGGTGAATATATTTTTAATTCGCCTTCCGTTTTAGTTTTGTTCCATTCCAATCCTGTTGAAGAACCGTAATTAATTTTTTTAATCCCTAAAGTTTTTAAAAAATTCATAAATATTTCCCTATTAAATTTGTTAAAGTATTACTTCAAATTTAGCAAGTTTTTTTTAATTCTTTCATATTTTTTTTGCTTTCTTGTTCACTATCTTTTTATTGATTTTTTTGAAATATCATATTAAAATATTATTTTATATTACCAAATAAATTAAGGATTTA
This sequence comes from Melioribacteraceae bacterium, assembly GCA_026983755.1. Next base: position 16,628 of record JALSTL010000213.1, read on the forward strand.
TTCACTACTTGCAATAATGCGGCTCCATATTAGGAGTCGTATTACTTTTAAACTATGACTACGGGAAAACTTTATATAGTTGCCACACCAATTGGAAATTTATCCGATATTACATTAAGAGCAATCGAAACATTTAAAAAAGTTAATTTTATTGCTTGCGAAGATACAAGAGTTACTTCCAAATTATTAGCTTTATATAATTTAAAAACAAAACTTATTTCTTTTAATGCAAGAAATGAAACAAGTAAGATTAATTATGTTATAAAAAAAATTTTCGAAGGAGAATCTTGTGCTTTAGTTTCTGATGCTGGAACCCCTACAATATCCGATCCTGGCGGAAGGTTGGTAAACGAAGCAAAAAAAAATGGAATTGATGTTATAGGAATTCCCGGAGCAAATGCAGCAATATTGGCTTTAAGTATTTCCGGCTTACCAACGGATTCTTTTTTATTTGAAGGTTTCCTTCCGCAAAAAAAAGGGAGACAAAAAAAACTAAAGGAATTGGCAACGCAAAAAAGAACAATTGTTTTATATGAATCCGTTCACAGAATTGAAAAACTTATTAAAGAATTAAATGAATATATGCCGGAAAGACTTATTGTTATTCACCGTGAACTTACCAAAATATTTGAAGAAACTTGGATAGGTATGCCAAACGAAATACTTCATGAACTTCCAAATAAGACCATTAAAGGTGAGTTTGTAGTAATAATTGCTCCAATCGGATGGAAGTAGAATTATCAGTTCTATTTTCTTAAAGTTTTTTTACAATGTTTTGATTATTTTTCAATACTTAAAATTTAATCCGAAAATTTAATGCTTGAAATAAAAAATGTTATAAAATATTACGGCTCCAAACCTGTTGTTAATAATCTTTCATTTACCGTATCCAAAGGAAGTATATTCGGATTGTTAGGACCAAATGGAGCCGGTAAAACAACTACTTTACGAATAATATTGGGTATTTTGCCTCCTACATCAGGAAATGTTTATTTTAACAATGTAGCCATAAATCACACATTTTTTAATATCACGGGATATTTGCCCGAAGAACGCGGTCTTTATCCTAAAAGCAGTGTAAAAAATATTCTTTATTATTTGGGCAAATTAAAAGGCTTAAATAAAACCGCCGTTGAAAAAAATGTTAATTATTGGCTTGAACGTTTGGAACTTTCCATGTATAAAAATCACAAACTTGATGAACTTTCAAAAGGTAACCAACAAAAGATACAATTTATTTCGGCAATTCTGCATCAACCGGAAATATTAATATTGGACGAACCTTTTTCCGGTTTTGACCCGCTGAATCAAAATATCTTTCATGATATTATTACAGAACTTAGTAAAGATAAATTTATTATTCTTTCAACTCATCAGATGGATTTGGCGGAAAGTTTGTGTAATGAAATATTTTTAATTAGTAACGGAGAAAAAATTACGGCAGGAAAATTGGACAATATATTAAATGCCGAAGCTAATATTTATTCGATAACTTTTTTAAACAAAACGGATATCGAAATTTTCAATAATTTTGAAAATATTAATGTTCTCTCTTTCCAAAATAATTCTTATACTTTAAATTTAAATGAATATTCGCCTGCTAAATTTATTAAAATTATTTCCTCTTCTGCCGAAGTATTGGAATTTAAAAAAAACAAACCCTCTTTACACCAAACTTTTTTATCTTTAATAAATTCCGAAGGTGATAATGTTTAAATCTTTAACTATTGCAAAATGGGAATTTATCGAAAGAGTAAAACGCAAATCTTTTATTCTTTCTATGATTGTTATGCCAATACTGATTATCGGTTTCAGTTTTATACCGTCGTTGTTAATTTCCGATATTAAAGATTCTCCTTTGCCAATAGGACTTGTTGATTTTACAAATGATTACAAAAAAGATTTTACCGAAGAACTTTCAAAATATGTTTTGCCCGATGGTCAACCTACTTTTCTGGTTTTAAATTTCGGTAATAACGGAGAGGATAAAAAATCTATTTTAAATTTTTCCGATAAACAAGTATTAAACAACAGTGTTGTTGGTTATATTGTAATTGAAAATAACAAAGCTCCCGTATTAACGTATCATACTAACGGTCTGTACGGTTTGGAAAAAATAAGTTTAATAGAAAAAGCCTTTAATAAAGTTATTGCCGTAAAAGCTTTGGCAAAAAATGGTTTGCATAATTCCGATATAGATAAAATATTCTCCAAATTCATATCAATTAAAAAAATATTTATTGAAAGCAAAGATGAAAACGATATATTAAAGACGTTTATAACTTCGTATCTTTTTATTATTCTACTTATATCCATGGTTTTGTTTTCCGGCGGTATGTTTGTTAGAAGTTTGGTACTGGAAAAATCGAACAGAATAATGGAAATTATTCTATCAAGTTGCACTTCCAAAGAATTGCTTTTAGGAAAGGTTTTAGGATTAAGTTTATTCGGTTTATTTCAATTTTTCATTTGGTTTTTGTTGGGTGTATTTTTATACAAAACAAACTCTTTCGATTTTTCATTAATTAAAAATATTGAATATCAAGTTTTGTTTTTTATAATCGGTTATATTTTTTATTCCGCTATCTTTATTGGGTTCGGTTCGGTTGTTACGGCCGATCACGAAGCACAACAACTTACCGGTTTGTTAAGTATTTTTTTAATTTTACCGATTCTTTTTGCTTATCAATTAATCAGTTCACCCAACTCAATACCTGCTTTATTTTTATCCTACTTTCCATTGACCTCTGCACCTACAATGTTATTAAGGTTAAACTCTACAACGCCTTCCTTTATGGAAATAATTTCGGTAGTTATGATTTTAATATTTAGTTTGTATATTGTTGTTTATGCCTCATCCAAATTATTCAGAATAGGTATTTTAAATACAGGCAAAAAACCTACACTGAAAGAAATTATTACCTGGTTAAAAATGAAATAAGGGATTACCGAAAACATGCAAATTTTAGCTTCATTACTTGCCGCCGCAGTGCCAATTTTATTTTATCTTTTTATTTTATGGAAATTAGATAGATACGAACCGGAACCGGTTGGACAGGTAATTAAACATTTTTTGTGGGGTGCATTCGGAGCTGTAATTTTCGGTATTGTTGTCTCTTCATTTTTCTTAAATGATAATTTTTATATTTACAATTCAAGAAATGTTACCTCCACTTGGGCTGTTGTTCTTATTGCTCCTTTTGTTGAAGAATTCGGCAAAGGTATTTTTTTATTATGGTCAATTAAAAACGACTATTTTGATAACATGACAGACGGAATGGTTTACGGCGGTGCTGTTGGTTTGGGTTTCGGAATGACGGAAAATTTCTTATACTTTTTAATGTACAATAATAATTTTGAAAATTGGTTATCAATTGTAATTATAAGGTCTCTGTTCTCGGCAACAATGCATGCAATTGCATCGGCTACTTTCGGTTCTATGTTGGCAATAGGAAAATTTTCTTTAACTAAGTTTAAAAAATTTTTTCTACCTTTTTTCGGGTTTTCTTCCGCCGTAGTTTTCCATGCATTGTGGAATTATTTGGTAAGTTCCGATTTTAATTATCTAATCGGAATTTCTTATATGACAATTTTAATTATTACATTCTTATCGGTGTATAGATTTTCCCTTTTAAGCGAGAAAAAAATCATAATAAATGAATTGGAAGAAGAAATCTACAAAATAAATTTTCCTCGTGAACATTTGTCGATTGTAAGTTCATCAAAAAAATTCAGACGCAATTGGATAAATAATACAATTAGAAAAAAATATGTATTGCTTGCAACCAAATTGGCTTTTAGAAAATATCAAGCAAAACATAGCAGGAATTTAAAAAGAGAATATTATCTTACAGACGTTGAAAAGTACAGATATGAACTTTCCGAAATCATCAAAGAAAAAATTGTTAATTAGATTTCCGTTAAGTTTATTTAAGAAAGTATTTCTAAAATTAAAAATTTTAATATGTTTTTAGTCTCAAACTTCATAAATCATAAATCAATTTATATCCGACCGAAGTACGAATTTTAAAATATTTCTCGCGCACCCAAAAAAAATATTATGAAATAATTCTTCGGTCTGATTATATTGCATAGTGTTTTTTACCAAATAATCGGAGAAATATTTTTGTCAAAAATAGGAATATTTGGCGGTACATTCGATCCTGTTCATTTCGGACATTTAATAAACGCACAATCCGTATTGGAAAAAAGAAAATTGGATAAAATTATTTTTGTACCGAATTTTATTTCACCGCACAAACTTCATTACGAATATTCATCTCCCGAAGATCGTTACAATATGCTTCAGCTTGCTATTGAACCTAATCCCCAATTTGAAATTTCGGATTTTGAAATAAAAAAAAATAACGTTTCATATACAATTGATACGGTTAAGGAATTTTCAAAAAAATATGTTGAAATGGAATTAATAATCGGCTTGGATAATTTAATAACTTTCGATACTTGGGAAAGACCGGATGAAATATTAAAATTTGTAGATTTAGTAGTGATGAAAAGAACATACGATAGACATATAAAAGCACCACACAAATATTTTGGCAAAGCAATTTTTGTAGATACACCAACTATCGAAATATCAAGCACCGATATACGAAAAAGAGTAGCAAACAATTTACCAATAAATTTTCTTGTTCCCTCAACAGTTAAAGAATATATTTTACAAAATAAACTTTATACAAAATCTTATAATAAAAATTAACTATAAAATATGAAGCTTACCGAACTGATTAACGGATTAAATAAAAATAATAAAATAATTATCTCCCGTTTAATTTCCTTGGTTGAAAATGAAAATAAACAATCGATAGAATTTTTAAAAAAAATAAGTACAAAGGTTGGAAATGCATACAGAATAGGAATTACCGGTCCACCCGGAGCCGGAAAATCCACACTTACAAATCAATTAACCAAACTGCTGCTACATAAAAATAAAACAGTTGGAATTATTGCTGTTGATCCTACATCACCATTTACCGGCGGAGCCGTACTTGGCGATAGAATTAGAATGAACGAAATTGCCACACATCCCGATGTGTTTATAAGAAGTATGGCAACACGCGGAAGTCTTGGCGGACTAAGTAAAAAAACCATTGATGTAGCAGACGTTCTTGATGCAGCCGGTTACGATTATATTATTTTTGAAACCGTCGGAGTTGGGCAATCCGAACTTGATATTGCCAAAACCGCCGATACAACTATGGTTGTGCTTGTTCCCGAATCTGGAGATTCCGTTCAGGCAATGAAAGCCGGACTAATGGAAATAGCAGATTTTTTTGTAATGAACAAAAGCGATAGACCCGGAGCCGACACAGCTTTAACTTCTCTACAAACTATTCTTATGTTTCGAGAACACGACGAACAAACTTATTTGCCTAAAATCCTTAAGTGTGTAGCTTCGGAAAACATTGGTGTGAATGAAATAATGGACGAAATTGAAAATCACCGAAAATACTTGATTAACAGTAACAAATTTATTGAACGACGTAAAAAAATAATAAAAAAAAGAATTACAACTATTGTTGAACGAAAATTATGGTTGGATATTTGGAATGAGAATAGAAATAATATTTTAGAAGAAAAAATAAATTCGGTAATTAAAAATGAACTATCGCCGTATTCTCTGGCTGAAGAAATTGTATTGAATTACAAAAAAGATATAGCAATTAAAAAAACTTAATTTTTTCTTAGTGCAATAAAAAATATTTGTTTACATTTTCAAGTTTAATTTTTATCAGGAGAAAAAATGTACGTACCAAAAAATATTTTTTTTACCAAAGGTGTTGGCATTGATAAAGAATACCTTGCATCATTCGAACTTGCTTTACGGAATGCACAAATAGAAAAATATAATATTGTAACTGTAAGCAGTATTTTTCCGGTGGGATGTAAAAAAATTTCAATATCGGAAGGGATAAAACAATTAAAACCCGGACAAATTATTCATGCCGTAATGGCACGTAATGCAACCAACGAACCGAATAGATTAATTGCTTCTTCAATTGGTATTGCGCGCCCCAAAGATCCTACTATGTACGGTTACTTATCCGAACATCATCCTTTCGGCGAAACTGCAAAAATTGCAGGCGATTACGCCGAAGACCTTGCCGCTTCTATGTTAGCTACTACTCTCGGTATAGATTTCGACCCGGATAAAGCATGGAATGAAAAAGAACAGGTTTTTAAAATGAGCGGTAAAATTGTTAATACTTCAAATATTACTCAATCCGCCAAAGGAAATAAAAACGGATTATGGACAACCGTAATTTCAGCCGCAATTTTATTGCCATAGCGAATAATTAAAACATTAAATAGAAATATATAAAAGAGAAAAATGACCTTCACCGGAATAAATTTTTAAGATGAAAAATATTCTGATTGTTAAAATTATTGTAACGGCTGTTTTCTGGGCTATTCCTTTACTTTTCGGTAATCCGGAATTATTTGAATTTTTAGGGATTCCCTTCCCCGAACCGGTTATATTTATGAGACTTCTCGGTATGGCATATTTCACTTTGATTTTTGTTTATTACAACGGTTACAAACTGATAAAACAAAAAAAAATATACTTTAACATTAAATATTATTGTTTCTACCGGTATAGTTAGTAACGGATTGGCTTTTATTGTTTTAATTACCTCGGGAATCTCAGGTGAATGGAATAATTGGGGAAAATTAGGACAAATATATATGTGGTTTTCTACTGTTGTAACGTTTTTGTTTGCCTCCGCTTTGCAAATGACACTTAAGAAAAATATTTTCTAACCACTTAGTTTTTTCGCATTGAAAGAAAGTACAAATAATTGTAGTAAATATTCTTAATTATTTTTACTCTTAAATATTTTAAATTTTAATTTTCTTATTCTTTTTTAAAGATAATTGTGCCATTTTACTTTTATATTTTTTAAACTTTTCTCTGATTGTATCATTTCCGACAGCTAATATTTGTACGGAAAGAAGTGCTGCATTTTTAGCACCGTTTATTGCTACAGTTGCAACGGGAATACCCGGTGGCATTTGAACTATTGATAAAAGCGAATCCAAACCGTCTTGAAAATTAGATTTTATTGGAACACCTATTACAGGCAAAGTTGTTTGACCAGCGGTTACACCCGGTAAATGAGCCGCCATTCCTGCGGCTGCAATTATAACTTTTAATCCCCTTTTATCTGCTGTTACGGCATATTCGGAATGTTCCTTTGGTGTTCTATGTGCGGAAAGTATTTTTACTTCGTAAGGAATTTCAAATTCTTTTAAAATTTTAAATGCATTTTCCATAATGGGCAAATCGGAATCACTTCCCATTATAATTCCAACCAAAGGTTTTTTTTTCATATTTTATTTCACCTTATAAATTTAACGAATGTAAAGAATCAGTTTTTAACTTTCGTAAATGTAGCTACACCGGAAATATCCTTTTTGATATTTTTTGCATTTCCATATAATTTAACGGAACTTACCCCCGATAAATCGGCTTCTAAAGATTTGGAGGAATAAATTTCAGCATTTGCTGCACCGCTTATATTTATTCTTACATTTTCGGCAAGCAGTTCTTTTGCAACCAAATCTGCGGCACCACTAATATCAATAAAAAGTTTTCTCGTTTTACCTTCAATTTTTATGTTGCCAGCGCCGCTTAAATCTATAAAAAACTTTTCCGAATTAACATGTTTAATTTCCAAATCATTTGCACCTGAGCATTCTACGGAATTTAAGTTTGGTGTATCAATTTTTATTTTCATGTCTTTTACGGGATGAATATTTCCCTTAGTGTAAATTATCAAATTATTTTTTTTTACTTTAACTTTTATATATTTTAGCAAATTCTTTTCGGCAATTACTATAATTTTTGTTTGCTTACCAACATCAACTTGAACATCAAATTTACCTGCAATATCTATTTTATTAAACTCGGAAACATTTCTTTCTTCTTTTACAATTTTTCCGTTTCCTCTAATACCGTTAAAATTACAATTTGTAAATAAAATAAATGAAAAAAATATTGTAACAATCCGATAAAACATTTTAACTCCATAATTTATATTTTAGACGTATCATATATTAAATTGTTCCGTTTAAAATAAAAATATGAGTAACTGCAAAAAGTGTTAATAAATGTTTTCTCTTTCATCAACAAAATTTTCGTCAAAAAACTTTTTTAATCTTCTTTTAATTTGTTTTTCAGTGCAAAAAGTAAGGCATTCTTTAGCTAATTCTTGAGTTTCTTTATAATTAATAGATCGGATAATTTTTTTAATATGTGGAATTGCAGATGCAGAAACACTTAAAGAATCCAATCCCAAACCTACAAGCAGAGGTGTTGCCAAAGTATCGGCGGCCATTTCTCCGCACATACTTACTCTGGCATTTCCTTCTTTTGCTCCGGAAATAATTCTATCTAATATTCTAACAACTGCAGGATGAAATTCTTGATACATAGTGGCAATATTTTCGTTACCTCTATCAACGGCAAGCAAATATTGTATAAGATCGTTCGTACCAATACTTAAAAAATCAACTTCACCGGCAAATTCCTTTGCCATCAAACCAGCCGAAGGTACTTCAACCATAATACCTAATTTAAGATTTTTGTCAAATTTAGATTTTTCGTTTTCCAATTGTTTTTTACATTCATCAATTATTTTTTTTGTTTTTTTAATTTCTTGAATGGATGAAATCATTGGCACCATAAACTTTACATTTTTATTAGCTCCGGCTCTAAGCACAGCTTTAATTTGAGATTTAAACAACGATAAATTATCCAGTAAAAATCGAATACCTCGCCAACCTAAAAAAGGATTCGGTTCTTTAATATCAACCGGAAAAACTTTATCACCTCCAATATCAAAAGCTCTTATGACCACAATATTAGGATAGAGTTTTTCTGCTAAATCTGAATATACTTTATATTGTTCATCTTCAGACGGGAAACCGTCTTGTAATTGAAAAATTTGTTCGGTTCTAACTAATCCGGTTCCTTCGGCTCCGTTTTTAATAATAATTTCAAGTTCTTCGTCAATATCAAGGTTGGCACGCAAAATAATTCTTCTACCGTCAATTGTTTCTGCAGGTTTATCTTTAAGTTTTGCAAGTTCAACATCGTATTCTTTAAGTTTTTTAACACGCTTTTTATAAATATTAAGTTGTTCTTTTGTGGGATTTATAATTACATCACCATGAAGACCGTCAACTATCAAATTATCGCCGTCTTTTATTTTCAAAGTAGCATCATGAATGCCGAGTACTGCAGGAATATTTAATGAACGGGCAACAATAGCCGCATGTGAAGTTAAACCACCGAAATTAGTAACGTAACCTCTAACATTAACTCTGGAAAATAAAACCGTATCAGCCGGGGTTATTGAATCTGTAACAACAATTACATCGTTTTCTATTCTTGATTTCCATTTTTTCTTTTTTAAATTTCTAATAATTCTATTTTTAATATCTTCAATATCGTGAGCACGTTCTTGCATATACGGAACATCTGAAGCTTCCATTATTTTTTGATATTTGGTTATTTCTTCATTTACAATAAAACATGGCGTTCGTTTTTCTTTTGCAATTCTATCGGTAATTGTTTTTATCAGTATGGGATCGTCCAATATCATAATTTGCGCTTCGAAAATTGATGCACGGTTTTTCCCCATTTTATCAACCGCAAGAAGAAGAATTTTATTAAGTTCTTTTTTGGATTTTTCCAGCGATTCCATAAAATTGTTAATTGCAAGATTAACATTTTCAATAAATTCATCTTCAACTTCTTGAATTTCTTTTTTGTACAAATATGCTTTTGCTATTGCTATACCGGGAGCAGCCGCTATTCCTTTGATAATATTATTTTTCATAATTCATCAAATCCTCTTTTGAAATAGTCTATTATTTCTTCGGAAGCTTCTTTTTCGTCTTCCCCGTTGAAAACAAGTTTTAATTCGGAACCTTTTTCTGCGGCAAGTGTCATAACGCCAATAATACTTTTCCCGTTTATTTCCATTCCGTCTTTAACAATAAAAAAATCACTTTTATATTTTGCCGCAATTTTTACAATTGTTGCTGCGGGTCTTGTATGTAACCCGGCATTGTTAATTATTTTAACTTTTTTTTCAATCATTATTTTTTTCTATCGGTTAATGAATTTGCAAGCCATATTAATGTAATTTTTGCTTTTTCATTTTTAATATCTTTTATGGAACGTAGTGCGTAGTTGGTATATTTTTTTACTTGTTTGCTTGCATCTTCAAAAACATTAAGTTTTTCATATAATTTTTTATAAGTCGATATCTGATTTTTTTCTATTCCTTTATTGGTTATAACTTTATTCAATAATTTTTTATCTTTGCCTTCTGCTTTTTCCAGTGCTTGTAACAACAGATATGTTTTTTTTCCTTCAATTAAATCGCCACCTATTTTTTTACCTAATGCTTTTTCGTTTGCCATAATATCAAGTAAGTCATCTTGAATTTGAAAAGCCAATCCCAAATATTTACCGTATTTTTTTAATGATTTAATCTCGCCGGAATTTCCGTTACCCAATTGCGCACCTATTGAACAGCAAGTTTCCAAAAGTGATGCCGTTTTTTTCCCAATCATTGTTATGTATTCCGGAATAGTTACTTTTTTCCTTTTTTCAAAATCGGTATCCATACTTTGACCTTCGCAAACTTCAATAATACCTTGCGTAAAATCTTCCACAACGTTTTTATGCATTACTTTACAATCTTTAAGGAGATTTTTGTATGCAAGTGCTATAAGATTATCTCCGGCAAGTATTGCGGTATTTTGATTGTACTTAATGTGTAGTGTTGTTCTTCCTCTTCTTTTATCCGCATTATCCATTATATCATCATGTACAAGTGAAAAATTATGAAGAAGTTCTACGGCATTTGCGGCATTCATAACGGAAGAAATATTACCGTTTACAGCCATAGCAGAAATCATAACCAAAAAAGGCCTCAATCTCTTACCATTGCTTTTAATAATATAATCACAAGGTTCATATAGTGAAGAAGGTTTTTTATTTTTTGTAATTATTTTATAATAATTTCTTTCAAATTTTAATATTTGCGTTTTATAAAATTTTTCCGGATCAAATTTCATTTTAGTATAAAATTGTTTGATAATTATTTTAAAGTTACATAAAGAATTACATTTTTGCATTAACCTAATTTTGTAAAAATATTATAGATAGAAATTTTTCGGTTTGATTGAACAATCAGAATTTTTCAAACATTTTTATTTACATTTTACAATAGTCTGTTTTTTGTATTCCAACCAATGTAGTTGAGGG
>JALSTL010000214.1 GCA_026983755.1 Melioribacteraceae bacterium
TCGTGAATTTTGTTTTAATCATAGCTTCTCCTATTAAATTATGAAAGATTGTTAAAGACTTTTTAACACTCAATAACAAGATAAATATATCTCAAAAAAAACAAAGTAATTTTAATTTAAATATTTTAAATAGGATATAAAAGGATAGTAGGTCCACACGATAATTCAGTGGAGAAAGAAACTATCACATCAATTGGTACTAAGTTTAACAGATTGCCACCCGTCAGAACAACACCGGGCAGGCTGTCGTATAAGACACTTCTCGCAATGACACAAAATTTTGGTTTTGTTATATCGTCTGAACCGTATTGTTATGTGAAGGGAACTCTAACTTAAAATCTCAACAAGTTTATTAGTAAGGTCTGATATCTCGGAAGATGATTGTACAAAGTATGCTCGTCCAAAAGGTTTATATTCTGCTTCAATCTTTTCGGTTAGTTCGTCTGTAATTATCACAACCGGAATACTTTTGTGTCTATCTTTTTCTCTTAAAGAAGAAACCAATTGAACACCGCTCATTAACGGCATATTATGATAACTTATAATTGCGGAAGGTTTCCTTTCGGACAATAAATTTAATGTTTCAAAACCATTATTAAAAAATAATACTTTATAGTTGGCTAAAGAATCGGAAATAAATTTTTTATATTCATTTTTTCTTTCTTCATCCTCTTCAATAATAAAAATTAAATCTTCAGCTTTAGGTAAAGTAAAATGAAATTCGCTACCTTCATTTTCTTTTGAATAAAACCAAATTTCTCCGGAATGTTTTTCCACTATTTCTTTTACAAGCGTTAATCCCAAACCGCTTCCCTTTTCTCCGGCAGTTCCGGTTAAAGAAAATTTGGTATCGATATTAAACATTTTAAGTTGGTTCTTTTCAGAGATACCAATTCCCTCATCTTTAACAACAACCTCTACCATATCACTTTTGAACTCACCAATACTAACTTCAATCTTTTTGCCGGAGGGAGTAAACTTTAAAGCATTACTCAACAAATTTGTTATAACCTGAGTTATTAATCTTTCATCTGCCGTAACAAATAAATCTTTTTGACCTTCTAATTTTATATCTATTCCTTTACGAATTGAAACTCCGGTTAATACGGAAATACAGTTAGATGTAATATCGGCAATATTCAATCTTTGCGGATTGAATTTCATTGTACCGTTCTGCAAGTGGGTCCAATCCAATAAATGATTTACCATTTCCAATTGTATTTTAGATGCTTCGTGAATGAATTCGATATATTCTATTCTTTCTTCTTTAGGTAAATCGGGTTCGTTCAACAATATTTCAGTAAAGCCAAGCAAACTTGTAAAAGGTGCTCGTAGGTCGTGAGAAATAATGGAAATTAATTTGTCTTTAGACTTACTCAATCTCGCTTTTTCCTGAACTATTTCATTTAGTTGTTCTTCTTTTATTTTTAAGTTTGTTATATCTGTTGCAAAACTTATTATTTTATTTTGTTGTTCAGAATTGTTTAACGCTTTCAAGATTTCTTTAATCCAAATTAATTTACCAGTTTTGGTTTTTATTTGATAAGTTATTTCTTTGTCTTCTTTATTATTTAAAACCTGTTTAATATTATCGAATAAAGTTTCTCCGTTGTTATTAACTTCCAAGGAATAATGTTTGAAAGGTAATTTGTTTATTTCGTTTTTTTTATAGCCGGTTTGAAAAAGGAAAGACTCTGAACAATAGTAATTTCCGTTTTCTTCAAAAGAAAAAAAGTATAACCCGTAATTATTTTTTAAGAAAGTTTCAAAAAGTTCGGTATTATTCATTGTAGTATTTAATTGCATTTTCTATTTAAAAAATTTTCATATTTAAATATTATAGTCGGAAAAAATTTTTTTTATTACAATGTAATATAATGGAGAAATATTCTTTTTAAAAATTAATTATCGGAATTAAATTTAGTTGGTATATTTAATAATTCCATTTTTCTATAAAGAGAAGAAAGACCGATATTCAAAGCATCGGCAACGGCTTCTTTATTATTGTTATATTTTTTAATAATATTCAAAATATGTTTACGTTCAAAATATAAAATTGCTTTCTTTAAATCTTCGGGAATTTCACTTTCGTTTTTACTGTTGCGAACATTGTCGGTTAAATCATCCAAACAAATTTTATCTCCTTTAGCAAATATTACTGCACGTTCTATCATATTTTCCAATTCTCTAACACCGCCTTGCCAATTATATGAAATTAGTTTTTTCATAGCTTGGTTATTAACACCTAAAATCGGTTTTGCCATTTCGTTGCAGTATTTTTCTACAAAGTGATTAACCAACAGCGGAATATCTTCTTTTCTTTCGTTAAGTGAAGGTAATTTAATTTCTACAACATTTAATCTGTAATAAAGGTCTTCTCTAAATTCGCCTTTTTTTGTTTTTTCGAAAATATCTTGATTTGTAGCGGCAATAATTCTAACATCAGTTTTAACGGCTTTTATTCCTCCAACCGGGAAAAACTCTTTATCTTCTATAGCCCGCAAAAGTTTTACTTGAAGTGCAAGCGGCAAATCTCCTATTTCATCTAAAAATAATGTTCCTCCGTCGGCAACTTTAAATAATCCTTCTTTATCGCTAACAGCTCCCGTAAAGGAGCCTTTTTTATGACCGAACAATTCGCTTTCCATTAGGTTTTCTGCAATTGCTCCGCAATTAATCGGTAAAAATATTTTGTTTTTTCTCTTACTGTTAAAATGAATTGCTTTGGCAACAAGTTCTTTTCCCGTACCGCTTTTGCCGGAAATTAATACGTTACTATTAGTAGGAGCAACTTGAGAAATAATCTCAAATATTTTTTGCATCGGTTTGCTTTTACCAATAATATTATGAAAATCTTTCACCGGAGCAATTCTTTGACGTAATAGAACATTTTCCGCAATAAGTTTTTTATATTCTAAAAGCCGTTTTACTCTAATTATTAAATCGTCAAATTCTATGGGTTTTATTAAATAATCGAATGCTCCGTTTCTTAAAGCATTTATTGCAGTATCTACCGAAGCATAGGCAGTTATAATTATAAAAAATGTATCCGGTGATATTTGGGAACTCTTTTTTAAAAGTTCCATTCCGTTCGATTGAGGCATTTTTAAATCGGTAATTACCAAATCGTAACCTTCTTCTTTTATTTTTTCCAATGCTTGTATTCCATTGTTAGCCGTATCGGTTTCAAACCCTTCTTCAGCTAAAATAATTTGAAGAGATTCCCTTATTGCTTTTTCATCGTCAACTATTAAAATTTTTGCTGTCATTTTAAATTTAATTTATTTGAACTTTATAAATTGGTATTTGTATTTTGAAATTGCTACCTTTATTTAATTTACTTGTAACACTTATATTACCGTTAAATTTTTTAATAATTCCATAACTTACGGATAAACCCAAGCCGGTTCCTTTCCCTACTTCTTTGGTTGTATAAAACGGATCGAATATTTTATCTATGTTTTCTTTTGCTATTCCGCAACCGTTATCTATAATATTCACTACAATGTTTTCATTTTCTGCATTTGTTTTTACTGTAATTATTCCTTCGCCTCCTATTGCATCCAAAGCATTTATAAGTATATTTATAAAAACTTGTAAGAGTTGATCGGGTACAATTTTTATTGAAGGCAAGTTTTCTTTAAGTTCAGTTTTAAATTCTACTTTTTTAACACGTTTATCATATTTTACAATACCCAATGCCGTTTTTATCACTTCCGAAACTTGAGTAAAGACCTGGTCTTGACTTGGAGGTCTGGCAAGATCAACAAGTTCTTTTACAATTTTTGCAATTCTATCTATGTTGTTTTTTATATTGCTAAGTTGAATTTTTTGAAATTCTTTATCGCATCTTCTTTGTAAAATTTGAACCAGAGAAGAAATTGAAGCCAATGGATTTCCAATTTCGTGAGCCACTCCGGCTGCCAATTGACCTATAACAGCTAATTTTTCGGATTGGTCAACTTGTTGTTGTAAACTTCTTACTTCGCGAACATCCGTTATTACAACAGTTCGTCCGGTATATTCGTTATCTTTCCCGGGAAGTTTTGCTACGTGAAGTTGAACCGGGATTATTTCACCGTTTTTGGTTTTCCGTTCGGTTTCAATAATTTTTGACGAACCTTTTTTATCAACTTCGGCAATTATGTTTTTAAGTTCTTCGATATATTTTTCACCTTCCGGCAAAAGAAAAGTTGATTTTTTACCTAATATTTCTTTTTTAGAATAACCGAATATTCTTTCGGCACCTTCGTTCCACGATATGAATTCTTCGTTTTTACCAATTACCGCAATTGCATTTTCCGAAAAATGCAATATGTTTTGCAAGTATTGTTGGTTTACTTCTAATTTTTTTTCCAATTCTTCTTTTTCTTTAAGGATGGTTTCAAGTTGTTTATTCTTGTTAGGTTTATATTTTTCGGAAATAATTTGTTTAATTTTTTTGCTTAAAGTTTTTAATTCTTTCGGAGAAAGTTTTTTTTCTAACAATGGTAAAACTTCGGCTTCCCAATCTTTAAGCAGAGAAGAATTTTTATTTTTGGCGTCAAATAATTTCATTTAAAAAAACACTTTCGCAACGTCTAGTAATAAAGACGGATTGTTAATTAATGCAGTTTTAAAAACACTTCCCAAGGTTCGTTTTTCCATAGGAATTTTTAATATTGAATCGGCAATGTTATTGAATTTATCATCGCTAAAATGAAAAATTCCGTTTTTCAGATTATCGAAAATTTTATGTCTTTTACCCAGTCTGTTATTCCAATCTTTTTCATATTGATAAATATAAGAAAGGTCGTTTTTTAGTATGGCATTTCCGGCAATTTTTCCTGCAATACTTCCTCCAATCATTCCGCTTGCTATTCCGCCGCCGGATAGGGGATTTACTTGTCGTGCGGCATCGCCAACAAGCATTAAACCGTCTGTTACAATTCTATCCAAAGTAATTGTACAAGGAATTCCGCCGGCAACTCTTGTTAGTATAGGAGCATCAGGATAATGTTTTTCCATAAATTCATTTAAATATGCTAATGCGGATTTTTTTTTGCCAATCATTCCGCTTACACCAAGGCCAATATTTGCCAAATTGTTACCTTTGGGGAAAACCCATAGATAACCTTCGGGAGCAACTTTTTCTCCGAAGTAAAAATAAATTGTATTTTGGTTAACCGGAATATTGGATGCCGTAACTTGCACACCGCTTTCCATTTCTCTGAAATCGGTATATGTTTTTAATCCGCCCCAACGCCCCACTCTGGATTCAACTCCGTCTGCAGCTATTACAATTTTAGCTTTAATTTCTTTTTGTTGACCGCCAATTTCCGCTTTAACGCCCGCCACATTATTTCCATCGAAAATCAAATCGTAAACATAAGCTCTTGTTTGTATTTCCGCACCGGCTTTTGCGGCAGATTCTGCCAAGGCATAATCGAATATTTTTCTTTCGAGAATATATCCTTTATCGTTTAGTGGAAGAATTACTTCTTTACCGTTTGGTGCAATAAAACTGAATTTATTTATTTCCGTAGCAACCCATCTTTTATCAATTTCAATAAATTCTGTTATTCCCGCTTCACTTACTGCCTCTCCGCAACGAACCGGATAGCCAACGTCTCTATCTTTTTCCAACATCAGAACGGAAACACCTTGTTCGGCCGAAAAACGCGCCGCCATAGAACCCGATGGACCGGCTCCTACAACTACTATATCATACTCATTCTTCATCGGCTGTAACCTTTAACCCCTTTCTGTTAAATCTTAAAACTTCAATGGGACAAGACCATACACATTTACTGCAGTTTGTACAAAGTTCCTCTAGTATTTTTATTTTTGCTTCTTTAAGTTCAATTGCATCTTCAGGACAAACACCCACACAGCAACCGCAAAAATCACACTTATCCGGTAATATTTCAATCATTAACAAATTGAAAACCTTTCTTAAATTTGAGAAAATTAAAGATAGTTAAAGCAATGCATATTTTAAAGAGGTTTATAAATAATACTTTAAAAACAAAAAGAATTTCCGATAATTGTAATAAAACCTTTTGTAAAACTATTTGCCTTATATGTTTGACATTAATAATAAAATAAATAAACCAATGCAATCTTTAACTGTATCTAAACAAATTAATAAATTTTTTGAAAAAAATTTTAAAGATAGTAATGATGCATTATGTATTGTTGATTACGAAGGAAATTTTATTAATGTAAATAGTAAATATGCCGAATTATTCGGTTATACTTCCGAGGAACTTATAGGTAAACATTTTTCAATTATTGCGGCTGATGATTATTCCCAAATACTCTATGAAAATCATAAAAGGATATTTAACGGTACCGAATTTTTCAAAACGGAAGAAAAAGTTAAACATAAAAACGGAACATATTTTTATATTCAATCAACCTATCAAAGAGCCAATAATGAATTCGGAGAAAAATTAAGAATCAGTTTTGCGGTAAATATTACCGAACGATTGAAAAATGAACTTGTGCAATCCGTTCTGTTGGAAATATCAAAACTTGCCGGTAAAAATATTGACAATGTAAACAAATTATTTGTTGCCGTACACAATGCTGTAAGCCGTATTATGCCTTTAAAAAATTTTGCCGTTTGTTTGGAAGATGAAATTGAAAAAGAAATTTCAGTTCCGTATGTTCATAATGAATTTAATTCGGATGAGAAAAATGTTTTACAAAATGAATTTAATTTTATTAAAGAAAAACAAAACTCCATATTGCTTAATGATAAAAGCATAGAAGAACTTCTAAGTAATAAATTTGCACCAAACTATAAATACATTCCTCATTCATTTGTTGGTGTTCCTTTGAAATTAAAAGAAAAAATAATTGGTGCAATAATTGTTAAAGACTACAACGGAACAAGATATACAAAGGAAAACAAAGAAATATTGGAATTGGTTGCAGCACATTTAAATAGTGTTTTGGAAAGAAAAAAGTACGAAGAAGAATTGATAAAAGCTCGCGAAAAAGCCGAAGAATCCGCTCGTTTGAAATCGGAATTTTTAGCACAAATATCTCATGAAATAAGAACGCCGTTAAATTCTATTTTAAGTTTTTCATCATTAATCAAATCCGAATTAAAAGATTCCATAAGCGATGAACTTGCCGAAACTTTCAATTTTATAGAAAAAGGAGGAAACCGCTTAACAAGAACTATCGAATTAATATTAAATATTTCAAAAATTAAAAATCAACAGTATAAAATAGATTTAACGGAATTGGATGTTTACAACGACATTCTTTACCCTTTGTTTAACGAACTTAAAAGCAAAGCGGAAGAAAAAGGATTAGAGCTAAAACTATTAACTTACGATAAACAGTTAAAACTTGTGCTTGATTATTATTCCGTTAGCCAAATGTTTATGAATCTTATTGATAATGCAATAAAATATACCCCAAAAGGTTCGGTTACAATTAAACCGTTTATAAACGAATTCGGAAAAATCCAAATAGATATTATTGATACGGGAATTGGAATTGCAGAAGAATACATTCCCGTTATGTTCGAAGCATTTTCTCAAGAAGAACAAGGCTACACAAGAAAATATGAAGGAATAGGTTTGGGTTTATCTTTGGTAAAAAGTTATGCAAGTTTGAATAACGCCGAAATAAAAGTTCAAAGTAAAAAAAACAAAGGTTCCGTATTTTCCGTTATTTTCAATTAGAAAAATTAAAGCAAATAAACCGATATAATTTACTTAATAATTAAAATATTTATATTAAAACTATTTTTTCACAAATGCCAAAATTGTTTCGGGATAAGTATCTGTAACCAATAAAAATCCTTTGCTATCCAATTCGGCTATGCCTTCCCAATTTCGTCCTTCCGTTTTTGGAATTTTAAGATATATCGGCAAGTTTTCTGTCAATTTAATTTTTTCTTTATCTATTTTAAACTGTACAATACGTTCTATATAATCCGATTCCTCGTTCGATTTTCCAATGCCATATTTTTCAATCAGTCTATCTTCCGCCGGTTTTAATATATTTTTTTCACCGGGATAAAAATAATTTACAGCCCAAAATTTATTTTCTTTATCAACACTTGTTACATCGGTAATTCTATATTCAATGTTAGGGAAACGAATTTTTTTTACAAAATGATTATTTGTATCATAAACCGCTACCGTTGGTTTTGGATTTATATTTTTTCCGTTGGCTTCGTAAATCGGTATTATTTCCCCATTATAAAATAATACGGATTCGTTTCCCATATTACTAAGATTTATTTTGTTTGGTATTAATGTTAATGTATTTTTGTCAAGATTTATTTTTTTAGATACAGTATCAATTTTACCGGAAATTAAATAAGAAACCGTTTTCCCGAAACTAAAACTTTCTATTGTAAAGAATACCTTGTTGTTATGGAAAGTAACTGCTTCAAAGCCGGAACCTTTCTTAAACAAATCCGAAAAGTTATTTGTATTAATAAAATAATATTCCGCTTTAATGGAAGTTTTGCTTTTTCCGTTTAAAAAGTTAAGAATTTTAGATTTCCCGATATAATAAATTTTTCCGAAGCCAGAATGTGAAAATCTGTTCGGAAATTGTGGTAACAAAATCAATTTGTTATCAAACCAACAAAGCCCCGAAATTTCCGATTTTCTTTTGGCAATTTCTCCCGAGAGAGGAATTCTTACTATATCATTTTCTCTTAAAGTAATATTTTGTTTAATGTTCTTTTTGTGTTTATATATTTTTGAAGTTGAGCAACTTAGTATTAAAAGCTGAAATATTATTAAAAGTATGGTCGTTATTTTTCCAATAATCATGATAAACCCAAATTATAGAAATAATTTTATATTGAAAACTTTATAGAAATTACATACCCGGCATTTTCATTTTTTTAAAATCTTTTGGCGGTTGAAAGACACTATCGCTTAAAGATTTTTTTTCTACATCAACAACTTCAAATTTTGATATTTCTCCATCTTTATTTTTTGAAATTACCAACATAGGGAAAAAAGCATTGTTATTAAAATAAGATGACCAAGATAATGAATTACGTTGCGACAAAGGATTATCCATAGACATAAAATTACCCAATTCTCCGGTTATCCAAAGTTCCAGACTGCTGTTTTTATTATTTATTTTTAATTGCTCGCAATTATATCCAAGTATCTTTTTTGTTTTTCCGGTTTTAAAACTATTTATATCAAAATTTTCTTTTGGGGTATTGTTTTGAGATTTCATTTTACTTCTGAATTTTTCAACAATATTTTTATTTATCTCCATGTACATTTTCTGTTCGGGCATAAGTACTATAAAATTATCTCCGTTCACTAAAAAACTTTCTTTATGATTTTCCGTACCGGCAACTATTTTAAAGCTTTTTCCTTTTACATAATAAACCATATCGGTACTATGGTTTTTTGAGGATACTTTAATTTTAACTTGTCCTTCAAACGTATTTTGAGCCGTAAGAATTGTAACAGACAAAAAGAAAATTCCAATTAAAAGTAAAAACAATTTATTTATAAAACGGTTCATAATTGTTCCTCCTTGATTTAAATTAAAGTTATGGTAATGTACAATTTTATTTTAATTTTAAAAACTATTTTTTTTAAAAATGTATATTTACAACTTAGATAAAAATAATTTTTTAAATGAAAAATTTTGTTTGTTACACAGTATAGATAATACTAATTTAAACCCGAAAGGTAAATATAAAGTTGAAAGTATTTGTAAAAAAAGTTGCTTTCCCAAAGGAACATGGTTCTTGGGGATTTGTTTTGGAGCCTTTATTATTATCTTTACTGGTTTCTTATTCAACAAAAGGTTTGCTTTTAGCAATTGCTTCGTTTTTTATTTTTCTTAATCATCAGCCGGTACGTGTTTTGTTTGATAATGATAAAAAGATAACCAAACAATTAAAACATACCGCAATAATATTTTTTTCCACTTATGCAATTATAACTTTAATAAGTATATATAAGGTATTTATTAATACGTCAATAATCAATTTATTTCCGTTTATTCTTTCCATTTTTTTTATGACAATGTTTTTATTTTTGGAATTTCAAAAAAAAGGGCGGGAATTATTAGCTGAATTTATAGCTCCGTTATCAATAACATTAATTGGAATAAGTATTGTTTTACTTGGCGGCTGGAACATTTATTATGCTCTTGCTTTTTCCATCATACTGCTATCCCGCTCTATACCAACGGTTTTTTATATTCATATAAAAGTACAGCATTTTAAAAAAAGAATTATTACGAAAAAACTGCTTTATATTTCCGAATTTATATCCGTTATTTTAATTGCCGTTTTAATTTTTTTAAATCTTATTCCGAAATTTAGTATTATAGCCGTAGCTATGTTATTATTGCGTGCATTTTACGGTTTAAGCAAAAACGGACTTTTGGAAAATATTAAAATATTGGGAATAAAAGAATTTATATACGGACTTCTTTACGTAGCAATTATATACATTGGCTATAATTACAATTTATAAGTATGCTTAAAAGGAATAAACAAAATGAAGAGTAAAAAAGATTTTTTAAAACAAACAATTAAACATATCGATATAAAAGAGCATAATGTGGTTTCGTTTGTAGATTCAATGGAACAAATGGCTTTTTCCGCAAGAGACTTGAACAGAGCGGCAAACATATATAACATGATGTTACAAGATGAAAATTGTGCTGTAATATTAACACTTGCGGGAAGTCTATTTAGTGCCGGTCTTAAAAAAGTTGTTTTTGATTTGATAGAAAACAATATGGTAGATGCAATTGTTTCAACCGGAGCAATTATAATTGACCAGGATTTTTTTGAAGCTCTCGGGTTTAAACATTACATAGGAACACAATTTAGCGATGATAACGAATTACGCAAATTAAATATAGATAGAATTTACGATACTTTTATTGACGAAGATGAATTAAGAATTTGTGACGATACAACGGCAAAAATTTTTGATAAACTTGAACCTCGCCCATATTCATCTCGAGAACTACTTTGGGAATTCGGAAAATATTTAGATAATACAGGAGGGCCTAAAGTTGAAGATAGTGTAATTTATTCCGCATATAAAAACAATGTACCAATATTTGTTCCAGCCTTTTCGGATTGTTCTGCCGGGTTTGGAATTGTAATGCATCAAACAAAAAATCCCGCACAACATATCTCATTCGATTCCGGTAAAGATTTTTTAGAATTGACTAAGATTAAAATGCACACAAAAGAAACAGGAATATTTATGGTTGGAGGAGGTGTACCAAAAAACTTTACGCAAGATATTGTAGTTGCCGCAGATATTCTTAAAAAAAATGTCCCCATGCATAAATATGCAATTCAAATTACTGTAGCAGATGTTAGAGACGGAGCACTTTCCGGTTCAACATTAAAAGAAGCCAGTTCTTGGGGAAAAGTTGAAACTACTTACGAACAAATGATTTACTCCGAAGCAACCATTGCATTTCCGTTAATTGCCGGTTATGCTTATCATAAGCAAGCGTGGAAAGATAGGAGAAAAAGAGAATTTCAAAAATTATTTTTTAAATAAAAAACCGGACCTATTTCGGTCCGGCATTTTTTTATTTCAATAGTGTCATTTTTCTTGTTATTTGGATATCACCGGATTTTAAACTGTAAATATAAGTTCCGCTCGATAAATCCTTTCCGTTTAATGTAGCTTTATAATTACCCGCTACTTTAACTCCGTTTACTAATGTTGCTACTTCTTGACCTAACATATTATATACTTTCAATGTTACAAAACCGGATTTTGGTAATGTAAATGAAATTGTAGTTGTAGGGTTAAACGGGTTCGGATAATTTTGAGATAAAGTAAAGTTTGCCGGTATTTCGTCAGATGTTTTTTCTACACTTACTGGTGGATTATAACTCCAAATTGTAATTGTATTATAATCCCAATCTGCAAGATACATTTTTTTACCATCGGCTGTCCAAGTAGCACCTCTCGGGCTAATGAATCCACCTTTGGTAGAATCACCGAAAGGAATACCAATACTATCAACAATTTTACCCGTTGACACATCAAAAGCATACCATTGCGAACCTTTGCCGGCACCTTGGTACCATCTGCCGCCAGGATCAACTTCTTTTAATGCTCCAACCCACAATAAACCATCCGGAGCAAAATCCAAACAACTTGCCCAAAGGTTGATTTTTTCAAAAACAGTATCTCTACCGTCATCTGTTTTGCCCGGAACATTAAACCAATTACCAAGTGTATCCACTGGAGTAAATGGTGTTAAACCAGGTGCATCACTATGATATACCGGGATTCCAAATCCACTCCAAGTTGAACCGGTATAAAGAGTTTTACCGTCTTGGCTAATTTCAAGAGTTCTATTGATATAATTCATTGAATCAATTGCATTACCAATGGTGTTAAAATCCGCATCTAAAATATACATAGGTGATTTCTGTCCAAGTAAAGCCATAACATAAATATTTCCGTCGGCAGGTGATTGTACCGCTTGGGTAACATATTTATCTAACGGATGATGCCACTTTCTTAATGCTTTACCTGTTTTGTAATCAACTTCATATAAAGTTTTGCTTCTAGATACCAGGAGATTTCCATTATTCAATATATCAATTCCATAACTGACAGTGTTCAAAGTATCAACAGTACCATCAGGTAGTTCTAAAAATCGTATTGGTGAAAAACTTACATGTTCGGCAGTAACAGGATCTAAAACATAAATTGGTTGTATTACAACAGTATCACCTGAGGCAGTGAAAATTGTATCGTGTACCATACCATCCGGAGCACCATTATCATATGTTGTTATCCATACATTACCGTCAGGTGCTATTTGGATACCGGTTATTCCCGTACCATTAGACTCTGGAACATGAAAATCGAAAAATAGTTTGTCAAACGTAACTTGGGCATTTAATATTTCTGCAAACAGAAATATTATTAAAAACAAATTTTTAATATTTTTCATTTGTTTCTCCATACTAATTAAATTTAATAACTTAGTGTTAAATAAAAATTATTTTAGGCCATAAAATAAAATAATTTAAAAAAGTCCGACTATTTGAATAGTCGGACCTGAAAATTATTAACAATTATGCTATTTCAATAATGTCATTTTTTTTGTTATTTGTATATTCCCGGCTTCTAATGAATATATATAGGTTCCGCTTGATAAATCTTTTGCATTTAATGTAGCCTTATAATTACCGGCTGCTTTTACTTCATTTACCAATGTGGCTACTTCTTGACCTAACATATTATATACTTTTAATGTTACAAAACCGGATTTTGGTAATGTAAATGAAATTGTAGTTGTCGGGTTAAACGGGTTTGGATAGTTTTGATCCAAAGTAAATCTTGTTGGAACATTACCAGGAACTTCTTCAACACTTACCGGTGGATTGTAGTTCCAAACAGTAATGGTACTGTAATCAAAATCAGCTAGATACATTTTTGTTCCGTCATTAGACCACGCAGCACCTCTAGGGCTAAATACGCCACCCTGCGAAGAATCGCCCAGCGGAATACCAACGGTTTCAACAATTTCACCAGTATGAATATCAAAACCATACCATTGTGAACCTTTTCCGGCTCCTTGATACCATCTTGAACCTGTTTTTCCGCCTGCTTTTTCTTTTAAAGCACCAGCCCATAATAAACTATCCGGAGCAAAATCTATACAACTAGCCCATAAGTTAATTCTATCAAAAACAGTATCAACACCGCTATCTGTTTTACCAGGAACATTAAACCAGTTTCCTAAAGTATCAACAATTGCAAAAGGAGTTAAACCAGGTGCATCACTATGGAAATGAGGGATACCAAAGCCTTTCCATGTTGAACCGGTATAAATATCCGTACCACTACCGGTAACTTCAATTGATCTTAAGATATATTTAACGGAATCAATTGCATTACCAATTAGATTAAAATCATTATCAAGCATATACATTGGTGTTCCACCCGGAACAACAGCAGTAATATAAATATTTCCGTCAGCAGGTGATTGAACTGCTTCTGTGCATGATTTACCAAGCGGATGGCTCCATTTGTTTAATGCTTTACCCGTTTTATAGTCAATTCTGTAAAGGTCATCTTTTGCTGTGTATAACATATTTCCGTTATTATCAATTTCAATACCTCGACCTGATTTGGTTAAAGTATCTATAGTACCATTAGCAAATTCCATAAAACGGATTGGAGAAAAGCTTACGTGTTCTCCGGTTGTAGGATCTAAAACCCATATTGGTCTGATATAAACAGTATCTCCGCCTGTTGTAAATAATGTATCTCCGGAATTACCGAATAAACAAACCCAAACGTTTCCATCAGGGTCAACTTGAACACCATGAATACCGGCAGCATCTGAAGCAGCAGTATTCATATCCAAAAATAGTTTATCAAAAGTTGTTTGTGCATTTAATATTCCTACAAAAAGAAATATTGTTAAAAAGAACGTAATTATTCTCTTCATTTGTCCCTCCTTGGTTAGTTAGTGAATAAAACATTTTATAAAATTATCTGCGTCCGTAATACGGTGCAGTTTTCTTTCTCATATTAATTCTTAAAATTCTATTGTTTGCATCTTTATCACTTTTACGTGTAACATAAAGAAACTCACCATTTCCCCATGTCATTGCATAAATTTCCGGACCTAAAACACCCGGATAAAGTGGAGCTAACGAACCGTTTTTCTTAACAACATAAATACCTTCTTTAGCATTAGTACCAAGATAAATATCCCCATTTTCAGAAATTGCCATAGATTTAATAACTGTACCAACATTTGTTGCAGCAAAATCAACAATAAGTTCGGTTGCACCTAAGGAATCAGCACCCGCAATAATTTGATTTCTCCAAACACCTTCCGCTGCGTGATTGGCATCAGAACCGGAATAGGAACCTGCGACATAAAGATAACCATTATATACCCTAACGGCATGAATATATGTATTGGGATATTGTTTAACTATTGTTGAGTGCTTATCGGGTGTTGTTCTATAAATTGCTTTGCCTGCACCACCGGAATAAATATTTAAATTCTCATCAAAATCCAAATCATAAGCGTTCCCCGGAAGAATAGCAAATAATTCATCTTTACTTCCATCCGGTAAAACTCTTAACATAAATTTTAATCCGAAAACGTAATATAGATAGCCGTCAGGTCCAAATTTCATTTGTGTGGTTTTATCTCTTAATATTTTTGCATAATCATGTCGTTCTAAATCCGGCGTAACTTTTTGTATTAATTTATTACCCAATAACGATATATATATATTCTCGTTCAAATCGCAGGCAATACCGTAAGCATCATCAAACTGATCGAAAGCACCATATTCAATTGTAATTGGTTCAAGTTTGTATGGTTTAAGTTCTGCATATTTGAGTGCTCCGACTACTCTTAACTGAATTTTAACTGAGTCTCCGATTACATTTGGCGGAATTACTTTTACCAATTCTGCAGAACTGGAAACCGTTTCTCCTTTTACACCGTCAAAATAAACTTCTACATCTGAACTGTTTTGGGAAAAATTTTTTCCGGTTATTATTATTGTATCGACACCTGCAAAAGCTACGGTTGGTGTAATCGTAGAAATAATAGGATTAGGCTTAAAATTTTCATTAGGGTTATAAATGCTATCGGGATAGTTATTTTCGCATCCCCACATAGAAAATAATAATGCGGAAATAAAAATTAATTTTATTAAATAACTATTTTTCATGTTATTTTACTCCTCTGAACCACCATTTTATTTATGTTATTAAATTAAATAAAATAATTGAGAATCAGTAGTTATTTTTCTAAAAAATATGATTTTAATTACTTAACTTTTGAAAATTTAGTATAGTTAAATATATTAGTTAAAGCAATTCATTAAGTTTCTATCGTATAATTATAAATTTTCTAACAGCAGCGTCTCCTTTTTTATATAAAAGTTTCCCGGATTCTTTATCAACATAATCTTTGGTAACGGTAAATACCACCAAATATATACCACTTACAATTGTTTGTCTGGATGAAGTTAATGAATTCCAAGCTTGATCACCGCTTCCATTATCATGAATTATTTCATCAACCAAATCCCCTCGTTCTGTATAAATTTTTATATCACAGTATCCGGGTATGTCATAAAACATTATTTTATCAGGCTCACCTGTAAATTGTAAATCTCTAGCAAGTCTTATGTTATACGGATTAGGAACAATTCGAATATCGTCAAAGCTTTTTCCTGCTTTTCTTCTTAAAAAAGCCGGTTCGGTTGTTTTAGTATAAAACCTACTGCTATAGAGTTCGCCGGTAGGATTAGTTTCACCTGTTGTATTCTTACTTCCATCTGAAAAAGAACTAATATAGTAATAGTAAGAAAAACCCCTTACTGCGGTAATATCATCAAAAGAATTTTCGCCCGGATTTGCAGTATAAATATTTTCGTAAACAGTATCAGGCTTACCAACGGCTCTAAAAATTTTATATCCGGCAAAATTAGATTCGGATTCAGAAGGACTGGCACCCCATTTTAAACTAATTTTATCTCCTCCTGAATTAACCTCAAAAAATGTAGGTGGCAATGGTGGCTGAGGTATTTCAAAACCAGAATCATAATTTCTTTTAGCTCTACCAAAAGTTTCTAACAATGAATCTATTCCTGTATAAACCCAAGTATTCTTGTAAACATCTTTATTGGTTGTAGTGGAATTATCCGGTAAAACAAATGGTCCTTTGTCGCTAGGATCATCATAAGCTTTTTTCCATCTTTTACCTATGGTTTCACACTGTTGTCTATTTAAGCCGTTAATTCCTTCGGCTTCAACAATTACGATACTTTCTCCATGTTTCAAATCAAAAGGTCCATAAGTAACCCACACGTTTGTTCCTCCCGCATCGTTGTGAATTGTTGAAGGATCCAATTTTTGTGTTATTGAATTTATGTTTGATTCGTAAAATCTATTGGTTCCTCCCAAACCCTGAAATGGAATTCCTCGAAGCATTCTATATAATTGTTGCATAGGAATTTCGTTAGACATATCTCCTAATTTAGGATAAGTATCACCGGCATGCCATCCTAATACTACCGGTTGATTAACATCATCCGTACTGTCCGTAGCATTTTTATCTACATGTAAAATTGCCACACCGGCATGTTGCGGAGCAGCTAATCTGCCATTTCCTTTTGTATCCGGGGCACCAATATTGTCAAACGAATTAGCTGCATTTTGCCCTGCCCAACTAAAACCGCATCTAATCCAATCAACTATCGGATTTGCTTCTGTAATTATGTCGTTTGCATGTTCAGCATAATTTTCTCCTCTTTTACTTACCCAAGAATGTTGACCCCATTTTTGGGTCCCACCAATATTGAATGCACCTTCTCTCGAAACACTGTATCTTGTACCCCAACCTATTCTTAAACCTTTAATAGGTGTTGTTAATTCGATATCATCATCATAATCGGTATTACCGGTATTTGTATATGTAAATATTTTAATAAAGTAATTATCATGGTATTGTTGACTAAAAGCAAAAATTTCTCTTTTAACGGTTATTCCAATATTTGTATTAACTATATTTGTAACAATTCTATCCGGAATTTGATCTGGATTATATTCGTCTATATCATTTTTATAACGAGCTGAAATATTATTTCCGTTTACAATTACTGCTGGAGGTTCAAACTTTGCTGTTTGTTTCAGTTCAACGGGAAATATTGATTGGCCCACATAATCTGCAGCAAAGTAAATTCCATATTTGTCCCAATGTTTTCCTTTTGTATCTGTAAATCCGTCAATCGCTATCCAAAATCTTTTAATAACGGCATTATCTTGATATGGATAATCTGCCGGCCAAATTAACCCTTCGTAATAAGAGTTATTCCAAGCTCTTTCAGAACCATAGGCAGAGAAATGACTTTGGAGCGAACCAATTCTTATATATCTTTTTTCCGTAGCTTGTATCTGAGCAAAAGTATTGGTAACAGTAAGAAATGTTAGAATTATAATATTTATTACTTTAATTTTTTTCATTTTTCACAAGTTTAATTAAATTACTTCAAAAATTAATTTTTATTCCCAAAGTCAATCTCCTTGGATTTAGAAAGGTTAGGGATCTGATATTTGGCATATCAATGTATGATTTATTTTTTTTTCGTATATCATTTCTTTTTTTAATATCAGGATCATTATTGGGATTGGCTTCTAACGGATCGTATTTAACATTATAGGGTCGAACTGTTCCAATTTTATCCGAACCGTGTTCAACACCTTTTTCCCAACTAAAATTAAGCGACTCCAAATAATCCAAATAGTCAAATTTATCTGAAAATCCAGAAAAACTTAACTGTTTTGTATTAAGAACATTCGAAACATCCACATAAAATTGAATAATGAATTTGTCAATATCAAATGTTTTTGAAAATCTCATATCTAAATTAAATTTATCTTCCCATTGCACATTATTAATAATTCCCGGAATACTTTTCGGATTGTAAGTTGTGTATGCTCCTGTTTTCCAACTGGCCAGTATGTTAAGATTAAGTTTTCCCAAAAGATAAATATTACCTAATTTCGGTCCGAAATTATTGGGTGTAATAAACTCAATATTTGCTCTGGCGTAAGGTTGAGGTAAAGGTTTAAATTGTACAGGGTTTCTCTTTAAAAAATTTCTTTGTTCAACCGGATCTTCGTAATATTGTGTTAAACCGAAATAACCTGAAGTTTTAACATCGTAGGTATAATTTATAAATCCGCGTATCCACTTTCCACTTGTTTTAGAAATTGTAATTTCAAAACCGCGAATATCTTGATAGTTATTATTTGCTGCTTTTTTATAAGATACGGATGAATTAAGATTTTGATAATAAATCCACCCGGTTTGGTTTGTAACATCTTTATAATATCCGGCAATATTCAACAAAAACATATCAAAAAGATTTTGAGAATAACCCAGTTCGTAAGCTACCGTTTTTTCCAATTCAAGATTAGGATTTCCAATATAAGTTACCAAACCGTTAGATTCTCTTTGTAATCTAAATCTATAAGAAGATGCCGGTTCGGAACGAAAATGACCGTAATTAAAATACAATTTAGAGTTATTAGTTATCGGGTGCGCAATTCCTAATCTGGGACTAATATAAAAATTACCACTAATTTTTTTTGTTTGTAAAGTTTTTTCAATGTTTTTACCATAACCAGCACCAAGGTTTTTATCAAAATTATCGTAAGAATACCATTTAACGTTTGGTGAAGAATAATCTAATCTTATTCCGGCATTCATTATAAAACCTTCAAACTCTAACTTATCTTGTATATACGAACCTATTCTATAAGGTGAAATGTGATAAATCATATTCCGTGTCCATGTAGTCATAGAAGGGCTGAACGTACCAGAATTAATGTTATAATCATTAAATGTAAATTCAACACCGGTTTTAATTTGATTGAGAAAACTAATTTGACTTAAATAATCGAATTTAATTACTGTAGTAGAATTCACACTTTTATCACGACCTAAATTCATCCATCCTCCCATAATCATTCCATCTATACCGGTTTTACTATAACCCCAGTAACCATAAGGAGATTCGTCAACTTTATAACCCGGAACCGGTTCGTATATTTTTGAAGTATCGCGTGTTGATATTTGAAAAGTCTTATATCTATTTATTTTATGTTGTACTTTCAGTTCATAAAATGTTTTACTTGAAATTATTTTTGTTAATTTAACTCCGAAAAAAGTTCTAAAAATAGAACTTGGACTATAGTAACCGGGCATATATAAAACAGAGCTTTCTTTAGCTAAATTTGCAATTTCGTAATTACTATGTAATACTCTTCCTGTCGGTGTTGTTTTCCAATTATAGGGAGAAACGGAATGAATTTCACCATATAGTCCGGAAATTTCTAATTTAATATTTTTAGATAAATCCGAATTGAGTTTTAATTGTAGATGGTTTTGTGCAAAATTGTCTCTGGAAAGAGGAAAAATAAACATATTTTGTTCTTTAAAATAAGAAAGATAAAAACGTAAATCACCTAATCTTTTACCTAAAAAAGGTACTGGTCCTCCAAAACCAACATCAATTGTATAGTCCGGACGTTTTATATCACCTTGTCTCCTATGTTGCCATTTATACAAATTTTGAGCACCAATTGGAGTTAAATCGTTTGAGGGATCATTATCTTCCAATGTTGCTCTAGCAATGGAATTCCACCCTTCAAAATTGGGATATTGTTTTTTTGTATATTCGTCCCAAGCACCGTTATTAGTGCCTGTCCAAGCAACATCGGGATCCAAATAAGGTCTGTTAAAATAAGAATTTCTGTCATAAATAGACGGACCGAAGTGCTTGGGAAAAGGCGGAGCAATCGCAACTGAAATTGTAGCGCTATACTTGGTAGAATTACCTGATTTTGTTATTACATTAATTAAACCCGATCTTAAATTTCCATATTCCGCATTGAAACCTCCGGTTTGAATTTGTATTTCTTTAACAGAACTTAAGCTAACCCCGGTATAAGGGATATTTGAACGTTCATCGTTTTGAGATAAACCGTCAACCATAAAAACAGTTTGATTGGAACTGCCTCCTCTAACCAAAATACCGGTTGTTCCTTGTTCTATACCTGCTTGTAAAGTTAAAACCGCATTAACAGTTTGTATAGGTAAGTTACGAATTACCTTAGAGTTAATGTTCATTTGACTATTGGAAACATCTTTTTTTACAAGAGGTTTTTGCGCAACTATTACTATTTCTTTTCCTACAATAACTTCCGTTTTTAAATTCGCGTTAACATTTGTAGTAAGGTCAATTGATACTTTAACGTTTTGAATTAAATAAGTTGCGTATCCAATCATTGAAAATTTTAGTGTGTAATAACCCGGTTGTAAATTAAGGATTGTATAATCTCCGTTTTTATCGGTAGAAGTACCCATCTTGGTACCAACCACTATAATATTCACGCCGGGCAAGGGAGTTGAGGTTTCGGAATCAATTACTTTCCCTTTTATTTTACCTGTTGTACCTGCATAAAGAATAAATGAAGTAAATAATACGATAGTAAATATTAAAAAAAAATTTTTTTTCATTTATGTTTTCTTTAATTCATTTAATACAAACAATTTTATTTTTCAAACAATGCAAATCTTAAAGAAAGCCTATGAACATCACTAAATTCTAAATAAGGTGTATATGCATAGTTTAATTCTAATCCGAATTTTTTAACACCAAACCCTAACGTAAAATCATATAAATCTTGTCCGGTAACATAACCTGCTCTAAGCGCAACAACATTCATGAACGAATATTCAAGACCGGCAGCAATATATTCGGGATGAGACCGAGGATGTGCAGCATCTATATGTAACATAAGTTTATGATTTTTTTTGAACTTTTCATAAAAATCCATCAAGTCCATTGATATGCCGATTCTAAATACTAACGGTAACTGAAATCCTTCTTTTTCATAAGTTAGTTCTTCAGCAAAATTTCTAACGGACATCCCGAAAGTTAAACTTTTATAGCCGGTTTTATACAAGGTTCCAAAATCAAAAGCCAAAACACCTAAAGCATAATTCTTAATATGTTGATTATCAGTAGTATAACCCATTACTTTGCCGGTTGTATCATAAACTTCAACAGGCAAGTAACTATCTCCTAAATGTTGTTTGACATATTTTATTTGACCGCCAATAGAAAACTTATCCGATAATTCTTTTGCGTAACCAATACCAACGGCAAATGAATATGGTTGAGAAAATCCTTCAATATCCACATATCCTTTTTCAACATTTGCTACTCTGGTAAATTGAAATTTACCATAATCTATGTGAGAAAAACTTAATCCGAAAACACCATATTTTCCATCCGAGAAATTAAATCCGACCGTTCCGGATAAATAATTAATATCACCAATCCATTGCATTCTATTTAGTGAAATATCTACATAAGAATTTAACCTGGCTAAACCGGCGGGATTATAAAACAACGAATTTGAAGAACCTTCTACGGTAGTATATGCTTCTCCCAAACCAGTAGCTCTTGCATCTGTTCCAACAGTTAAAAATTGAAATCCTGTTTGAGCAATTTTGGTGTTTTTACTATTATCTTGCCCTAAAAGAGAATTTGAAAAAGATATTAGGGCAATAAATATTGTAATAATAATAAAGTTGTTATTTTTCATTTTATTTTCCTTACAATTAAACTCTGTATGAATTTATCTTATAATAATAAATTTTCGCATTGCTTGTTTTCCGTCCGGAGTAGTAAAAATAGCTAAATAAACACCACTAACAACTGTTTGACGTGACGAGGTAATGGAATTCCATGCTTCGTCTCCACTTCCGTCGGTATGTTCAATTACTTTAACCAAATCTCCACGTTCGGTATAAATTTTAATGGTACATTCACCGGGAATATCCAGAAACATTATTCTATCGGGTCCGCTTGTACCATATTGAATTTCTTTCGATACAATATTAAAAGGATTGGGTACAACTCTAATATCGGCCAATGTTTCCCCCGGTTTACGTTTTAAATATGCAGGTTCGTTTGTTATTGTATAAAACTTACTACTCTCTAAGGGTACACCCGGATGGTAATCGTTTTGTGTACCATCATCAACGGAACTTATATAATAATAATAATCAAACCCTCTTTGCAAATCCGTATCATTATATTCATTAACAATCTCCGAATGTGATGTACCCGGGCCACATTCAAATATCAAATTAAAAGTAGTATCGGGTTGATGAATTGCTCTGTATATTCTATAACCGTTAAAATGTGGCCAACTCTCTGCATTGTTTGTCCACTTTAGATTAATTTTATCTCCGCCCGAGGTAACTGTAAATTCGGAAGGAGGTGGTGGAGGATTTGGTATTTGTAATCCGTCATTATAAGCTTTAATTGCTCGTTTAAATGCTTGGAAAAGAGAATCTTTCCCCGTAAATATCCAAGTATCTTGAAATTCATCTTTATTATTAGTTGTTGTACCGTTCGGTAATTCATAAGGAGCTGTTCCTTTCATTAACTTTGCACCCAAAGAATAAGCTAATTCTCTATTAATTCCAGCTACACCTTCGGCCAAAACAATATGAATACTATCACCGGGAGCTAAGGTATATGGCCCAAAACCTTGCCCTTGAGAATACCCGCCGGCAGTGCTACCATATTTATCTGCAAAACCGTTACCAATTAACTCTGCATGCGATTTTTCCGGTCTTCCGGCAGACATAGCCGAATATTCTTCCGACATCATAGCTGAATTATACTGATCATTATTAAAAGTAATCGAACCGTCAGAATCAACCACCTGCGTTGTAGAAGGTTGGGCGGGGTCATCAGAGCGATCACTTGAACTTTTATCTGCATGAATAACGCAAGTGCCAACAATTTGTGCGGCACCAAAATGTCCGTCTGCTTCAAAACTTCCGGAACCAATATTTGGACCGCCAATACTGTTTTTAGTAAAAGTTGAAGTAAACTCGGAATGTTTCCCTAACCAGGAAATTTGTGCTCTAAACGGCTGTCCGTCAAGTTCGTAAATAGCATCGTTTACAGTACTTCTTCCCCATGAAGTGTTTTGTGGTAACCATTTATAACCGTAAGGACCTCCCTCTTTAGATGGAGCGTATCTGTATTGAAAGAAAAACATTAATCCGTCTAATGTTTGCTGATTAATTGTACCGTTTAAATCCACAATTCCAGTATTTTTAAAAGTATAGTCATAAATAAAATAATTATCATGGTTTTGTTGACTAAACGCATAAAGTTTTCTTGTCATTGTAACACCAATTCCGGTATTTACTTTGTTAAGAATCATTCTATCAGCGGGTAGATTTGGGTCAACTTCATCAACGAAATCAAGAAAATCTAACTTACCGGCAGGCAATCCGTCAACATAAACTCGCGGATGATTAAATTTTCCGTATAGCTTAAATTCTTGGGGCATAAATTCACTTTTAATATTTTCAACACGAGGACCAATATGAACAACTTTATAATTATAAATTTTGCCAACTTTTTTATCATTATAATTTATAGCCCCTATCCATAGCGCTTTTGCAGCTTCACAATCTTGATACTTGTATAATGCCGGCCAGCGTAGACCATCCTGTTGATCGGGAATTAGATGAGTTCTACCAAGTTCAATTTCACTACCAGAGCTAGAATACCAACTATGAAGTGAACCAACAGCTAACCATTTAACAGATTGACTATAGAAATTTTGCGATGTTAATAAAACAATTGCAATCATTAATGTTATAATTTTTGATTTCATTCTAAAAATTTCCTTTTTGATACTATGTTTCTATAAATTAAAATCTATAGTTTATTGTTATTCCGAAGAAAATACTCCTTGGGTTTAAGAACGTAAAATAAGTTTGATTTGGCATATCAATATATGCTTTGTCTTTAAGTATTTTATCTATTCTGGATTGTTCTACTTCCTTCCATTCATTATTAATATATTGGAAATATTTTTTTGTTGAACCTTCGTAATAAATTGCTCTTGGGTTGGGCTGAAAAGTTGAAGGTAAATCTTTTGTATTATTTATCCATTCCATTGGTACAAATTTTACATTAGGCAATCTGTAATCTCCTGGTTTATCGTTACCGGGTATATTGTTATATCCTAATTTACCTGCAATTTTTTCCGGTAAATGTAACGATTGCATATAATAATTTCGATCGTGAACATCTCTGAAAGATAAAAAAGAAAAATGTCTGAAATTAAATAAGTTGTTAAAATCTGCAAAAAACTTCAAATCAATATCTTTGTTTAACTGAAATATTTTGGTTACTTTCAAATCAACATTATAATAAGATTTTCTTTGAACATTATACTTTATTCCAGGCAAATTATTAGGATTCCAAGTTAACCATTTCCCTGCTTGCCATCTTCCTATAAAAGTAAAGTGCCAATCACTAAGTAAATTTTGTCCCAACAGTTTCGGCCCGAAATCAATCGGCGTATGTACATCGAAATATGATTTAAATATCGGGCGAGGTCTTGGTTTTTCTTGTTTTGGATTATGTCTTAAATATTCTCTTTGTTTAGCTTTATCTTCATAATTTTTCAATGCTCCAAAATATCCGGATGTTCCTACTCTATATTCAAAATTAATATTTCCGGTTAACCATTTACCTCTCATTTTGGTCAATTCCATTTCAAATCCGAAAATATCTTCGTAACTATTATTAGTTAATTTTCGATAATTAACCTTATCATCAAAACTAATAAAACGCACATATTTTTCTTGTTCGGTTATATCTTTATAATAAGCAGATAGTCTTAAAAGGTAAGTATCCAACAATGCTTGATCAAATCCTAATTCATAACTAACTGTTTTTGCCAAAGGTAAAGATGGGTTCCCGATTCTAGCCAATTTATTATTATTATTTCTTTGTATTCTGTAAAGATTTTCTGCGGTTTGCATTTGACGATAATGTCCGTAATTAAAATATAGTTTCGAAACATCCGTTATTGGATGTGAAACGGAAATCCGCGGACTTAAAGTAAAAACACTTTTTGCTTTTTTTGTCTTAAATTTACTATCCAGTTTAGGATTATAATTTTGTGAAAAAAAATCTCTATCATACAAACTTACATTATACCATTTACCGTTAGGATCAGAATATTCTGCAATTAAACCAATATTTGAAATCCATCCTTCAAATTCAATTTTGTCTTGAAAGTAAATTGTTCCTCTTAGAGGTTGTTGTTTAATGTTACTCCAAATATTACCTTCGGGTAAAAAGTAATTAACACTTCCGAATTGAAGGTTAATATCTTCATATTTTAATTCGGCACCGGTTTTTATTTGATTGTGTCTATCAAATTGTTTCTCAAAATCAAAACGGGCAGAGTATGTTGAGGTTCTACTGTAATCTCTGGATGTACTAACAGATCCGCCCATACCCAATGTTCCTTCTACGGAATATAAAGCTTCTCTTTCAAATCCAAACGGTGCTTCGTCTAAAAAATATCCGTCAAATATTTGATATTTTTTATCATGGTTTCTTGGTCTGCCCGGCCCGGTAAAATATTTACGTCCTACCAATAATAAACGTATTTCGTAAAATGTTTTTGAATCTAAAACGTGTGTAAATTTAGCAGATAATGTATGGCTAAAACGTTTTGTAGGAGCAAAATAATCATTAGTAAAAATCCTCCAAGGAACCGTAAAACTGGACGTATTTATTGTATTGGCAACACCCCACGTACTTTTTAAGAATGATGTATTTCCAAGTCTATTTGCATTTGTGGCAGAAACTTCGCTGTATAAGCCCATAAAAGTTAATTTCATAGAAGGTTTTAAATCTGATGTTAAACGTAACATTGCACTTTGGTTAATAAAAGCATCTCTTGATAATTTCATAAGGTACATATCTCTTCTACTTTTAAAAGAAGCATAAAATCGCAAATTTCCAAGCGCTTTAGAAACAAATGGAACAGGACCGCCAAAACCACCATCAATATAATAATCTGGTTTAGTAATTTCTCCTTGCTTTCTATGTTGCCATTTAAATATTTTTTGTGCAGCTTCGGGCGTTAAATCATTTGTCGGATCGTCATCTTGTAATGTTTTTTGTGCAAAAGCATTCCATCCGTCCCATTGAGGATATTGCCTTTGAGTATATTCGTCCCATACCCCGTTCTTTGTACCTGTCCATGCAACCTCGTCGTCTAAATAAGGTCTTAACCAATAAGAATTCGGGTCATAAGGTGAAATATCAAAATGTTTTGGTGCGGGCGGTTTTATTTTGAATGTAAGTGTACCTGAATATTTATCGGGACTACCTTCTTTTGAAACTACATTTATTACACCGGAACGAACATCATTATACTCTGCATTAAAGCCTCCCTTTTGAACGGAAATCTCTTGAACGGCACTAAGCGGAATATCCGTAATTGGTTGATTTGACCTTGCATCTCGCATTGATATTCCATCAACTCTAAAAAGTGCCTGACCTTCGTTATCACCACGTATGGAAAAATCGGATGAAACACCGGCTTGTAAATCTAAAACTTCCCCTACAGATGTTACAGGTAAAGACTCAACTTCCTTAGCGGAAATTGTTTGATGACTTCCGGCAATATCTTTTACAACAACCGGAGCCGTAGCGATTACTACAACTTCCTTACTCTTAATTACTTTTGTCGTCATTTTAAAATTTACTGTGGTAGTAAGATCAGAGCGAACCAATACTTTTGTAACTTTTTCAGGTGTGTAACCAATCATCGATGCTTTAAGCGTATAATTTCCGGGTCTAATATTTAGTATTGTATAATAACCATCTCCGTCCGTTGCAGCTCCAATATTTGTACCCTCTATTATTACGTTTACACCCGGTAACGGCATTCCGGTTTCAGCATCAATTATACGACCGGATATTTTCCCTGTAGTTCCCGAATAAGCTATATCGGATATTAGAATTATCATTAAAAATATTATAGGAATTTTAAATTTCATCAGAACACCTTTAATTAAAACTTAAATAAAGAAATTTTTAATTTTTATAACTATAACAATATAAAATGGTTTGAGGCTTTCTTTGTATTTTTCCAAGTAAGAATATAATCACTGAAAATTGTTAGAATTAAATTAAGTAAAACAAAACTAAAATCAAAAAAAAAAATCGATAATAATCTCTTTTAATATAAATTAAATTAATACCCAACATTAAATCTAAAAACTTATGCAATAGTCTTTTTAGATTAAATATGTATTTCTCTAATATTGATGGATTTTGCTAATTATCTTAAATATTTTTGTTAAATTGGAAGGTAA
>JALSTL010000215.1 GCA_026983755.1 Melioribacteraceae bacterium
TAAATTTATTTGAAGTTTTGAAATCTCCAAGTGCTCTGCGTATAGCATCAATTTTAGCAATACCGCCTATTTCCAAATTATCAAGGTCTAAAAATATTCCTTTAATTTTATTATCATTTTTAGCTTTCTTTATTGATTTTATTATATCATTCAAACCGATTTTTTTTTCGAACGAGGGTATAGATGCAAAATTTGTAATAGGAAGAAGTTGTGTTCTTTCGGGAACGGTAAAATCCAATTTTATTTTTAATATTGAATTATTTGAAACGGAAACAGTTCCTCCTCCTTCGATGGAAGAAGCAACAAAGTATGAAATTGTAATAAAAAAGAAAAAGAGCAATATCAATGAAAGGAAAAACCCTAAAACAGAAGCAAGCGTAAATTTAAAAAATTGTTTCATTTTATATTTCCGAATAAAATTTTATAATTGTATAGTTCTAAAATTAAGTAAGTTTTTTCATATCTACAATCAATGAGTAATTATACCGTAAAATGTGGTATTCATAATTTCTTTTGAAGCTCTATGTAAACCATAATGTAAAATTCTTTAATACAATAAAATAATTTTGTAAATTCA
Source organism: Melioribacteraceae bacterium (assembly GCA_026983755.1). Next base: position 578 of record JALSTL010000215.1, read on the forward strand.
CACCTACTTAAAAAAAATAATAAAGTAAAATGGCAGAAAAAAAAATCAATAAAATTCGCGAAAATATTAATCAAGTTGATGCGGAAATAATTAAACTTCTTGCCGAACGCAGAAAACTAAGCAAAAAAGTTGTTGAATCGAAAGAAGAAAATGATCAACCTATAAGAGATTTGAATCGTGAAACAAAATTACTGTCGCAAATTATCTCCTTAGGTAAAAAATTCGGATTGGATTCACATTACGTATCAAAAATATTTTATGATATTATAGAAGATTCAATCCGTCTTCAGCAAAAACATTTCCAATCCTCTTTTTTTGATAACGGTACGGATGTAATTAGAGTTGCAATTCAAGGAATAGAGGGTTCTTACAGTTCATTGGCGGCAAAAAAGTTTTTTGCTCAGTTTGAAAAAGAAATAATTTTCATAACCAAAAAAAGATTTGACGAAGTTGCCAAAGAAGTTGAAGAAGGAAGAGCCGATTTTGCTTTGCTTCCTATAGAAAACACAACCTCCGGTGGAATTAATGAAGTGTACGATTTATTATTACATACCACGCTTTCTATTGTAGGCGAAGAAACTTATAAAGTAAAGCATTGTTTGGTAGGAACAAAAAATTCGTCTATTGCTAAACTGAAAAAAATTTATGCCCATTACCAAGCCGCATCTCAATGCGATAAATTTCTTTCCACTTTACCTAATTGCGCAGTTGAATATTTTGCCGATACGGCAATGTCCGTACAAAAAATTGCAGCGGAAAATAATCCCGAATTCGGAGCTATTGCTAGTGAAGATGCCGCAAATTTATTTGATGTGAAAATTTTACAACGTAAAATTGCAAATCAAGAAGAAAATTACACCAGATTTATTATTTGTTCAAGAAAAGCACAAGATGTCGATTTCAGAATTCCTTCAAAAGTTTCTTTGGTTATGGCCACTCCTCATATTTCAGGCGCTCTTGTAAAAGCTTTAACTGTTTTTAAAAATCATAATATTAACATGGGTAAGTTGGAATCAAGACCGATTCTTGGTAACCCTTGGGAAGAAATGTTTTATGTGGATTTTGACGGCAACATAAAGGATCAAAGAATTCAAGATATGTTAGACGAACTTGGTATTCACACAAGGTTTCTAAAGGTTTTGGGATGTTATCCTTCCCGAGATATAACAAAAGCCAAACTTATTCATCTGCATAAAGAAAACAAAGAGACTAATGAACAAAAATTTGCAGAGCCTGAACCGAAGAAAAAGAAATCAATAAAAAGAAGTTATAAATTAGCCAGTAGAGAATATAAACCGGAAGATACAATTATTAAGGTGAGAGATGTTGAAATTGGCGGTGATAATTTTATTGTAATTGCCGGACCTTGTTCCGTTGAATCACATGATCAAGTTTTTGCTTGTGCCAGAGAAGTAAAAGAAAACGGCGGTCGAATTTTAAGAGGCGGATGTTTTAAACCGAGAACTTCTCCTTATAGTTTTCAAGGTATGGGTTTTGAAGGTTTAAACGAACTTGAAGCAGCCGGTAATAAATACGATTTACCAATCATTACCGAAGTACTTGCACCGGAGCAAGTTTTTGACGTTGCCAAGCAAGCGGACATTCTGCAAATTGGTGCAAGAAATATGCAGAACTTTTCTTTATTAAAAGAAGTTGGTAAAACTCACAGACCTGTAATGCTTAAAAGGGGAATGATGTCTTCGATTGATGAATTACTAAATGCCGCCGAATATATTTTGGCACAAGGAAACAGACAAGTAATTTTATGCGAAAGGGGAATAAGAACTTTTGAAACAACAACAAGAAATACTTTGGATTTGGGCGTTATTCCTTTCTTAAGAGAAATGACTCATCTTCCCATTATTGTTGATCCTTCTCATGCAATTGGCGTTAGAGATAAAATTACACCTTTGGCAAAAGCCGCAAAAGTTGTTGGTGCTCATGGAATTATGGTAGAGTTTCATCCCGATCCGCCTTCTGCACTTAGCGATGCTGATCAAGCTTTAACGTTTGAGCAATATAAAAACTTAATGTCCGAATTGGAAGATTTGTAAAATGAATTAGTAAAAATTATTTAATGTTTAATAATAACTTTGCGAAAGCTAAAAAAAATTATCGGATAATTTTATAATGTCGGATAAATAAACCAATTCAATTTTAATTTTATTATTATCCATATTTCGTGTGGTTTTACTCTTTTTTTTATCATTGTGTAAGTTTACTGTCAAATCATTTAAATTTATATTGTGATATAGAGCAAATTCTTTTAACTTAAAATATTTTAATATTATTAAATATTTTATAAAAATAAATACGATTCAAGATGATTAAAAAATTTGTTGCCCCTGTTTTATTCTTATTATCTTTTTTATTTTTTTCAAGCAGATTATTTTCTCAGAGTAATACGTTCGATTCTACCGTATTTATACAACAAGGCGGTTTTTACGAAAATGAAATTGACGTGGAATTAAATACGGATTACGGAGATATCTATTTCACTACAAACGGTTCGGTTCCGGATTTAAATTCAAAAGTATATTCCGAACCGATTCCGGTAACGGAAACTACAGTTATACGTGCAAGAGTTTTAATTGACGGAATACTTTCGGATAATACCGAAACACATACTTTTTTTATTAACGAAAAAAGTTCTTTACCAATTTTTTCACTAAGTACAAAACCCGAAAATTTTTGGGACCCCGATAGCGGTATTTACGTTGAAGGAAATAACTATAATCCCGATAGCGTTATAGCCACCGCTAATTTTTGGAAAGATTGGGAAAAACCCATACATGTTGAATTTTATGAAAGCGATAAAAGTTTAGCTTTTAAACAAGATGCCGGAGTTAAAATTTTCGGTTCTTGGAGTAGAACCAACAGACAAAAATCTTTGGCACTACATGCTAGAGAAGAATACGGAACTAAAAAATTTTACTATCCGTTATTTCCAGATTCGAAAATTGCAAAGTATAAAAAATTTGTATTGCGTAATTCAGGTACCGATTGGGGTGTTACTATGTTTAGAGACGGCTTTATGCAAAGTTTAATGAAAAATCAAAATCTGGATATTTTGAATTACAGACCTGCAATTGTTTTTCTCAATGGTAAATATTGGGGAATTCATAATATCCGGGAAAAAGTAAGCGATAACTATATCGGAGAGCATTACCCGAATGTTGACAAAGATAATATAGATTTATTAGAAACTTATTCTCTGGTCATTAGAGGTGATAATAATGACTATCTCTCTCTTTTGGAATTTATAAAAAATAATGATTTATCGGATACGGATTCTTATCGTTATGTTGAAAATAAAATTGATATAGATAATTTTATTACTTATGAAGTTTTTGAAATTTTTATTGATAACACGGATTGGCCTGCAAACAATATTAAATTTTGGAAACCTAAAACCAATGATGGTAAATGGCGTTGGATTTTACTTGATACGGATTTCGGTTTTGATTTGTTTAACAATAATGCTTTTGAACATAATACATTGGATTTTGCTACTTCCACCGATACTACCATAGATTATCCTAATCCTGCTTGGTCAACATTTCTACTCAGAAACCTATTAAAGAACGAGACGTTTAAGAACAAATTTGTTAATAAATTTGCAGATTTTAGTAATACAATTTTTCAACCAGAATATTTATTGAATAAAATTGATGAAGTTAAAAATGGAATTGACAGCGAAATAGAAAGACACATTCAAAGATGGGGAGGTGGTGAAAATGATTACGATGATTGGATTACACAAATAGATGTAATGAAAAATTTTGCAAATAACAGACTATCTTATATTACATCTTATTTTGTGGATAGATTTAACCTTGAATCTACTAATGAAATAACATTGGATATTTCGGATAAAAATGCAGGGGAAGTTTTTATAAATAATTTAAAAATTGAAAACTTTTCTTGGTCGGGTAATTACTTTTCCAATATTCCTATTATTCTTAGTGCCAAAGCTAATTCGGGTTACAAATTTGTCGGTTGGGAAGGAGATTATGAATCGGACGAAAATAATTTGGAAATTTATATGGATGAAAACAAAAGTATAACCGCCGTTTTCGAAAAGATAAATGACTTTCCCGATATTGTAATAAATGAAATTAATTACGATTCCAATCCTAATTTTGATACGGGTGATTGGGTGGAACTTTACAACAATTCGGTGGACGATATTGAAATTTCAAATTGGGTTTTTAAAGATTCAAAAGATAAACATCAATTTATTATACCGGAAAACATTGTTCTTGCTTCCAATGATTTTATTGTATTATGTAAAGATACATCCGCATTTAAAAATTTGTTTCCAAATCAAGAAAATTATAACGTTCCTAATTATATTGGTAATTTCGATTTCGGATTAAGCAGTGGCGGAGAATTAATTAGACTATTTGATGCAAACGGAAATTTAATAGATAACGTTAGTTACGGTGTTACATCTCCTTGGCCTTCCGAACCTAAAGGGAACGGGGTAACTTTAGAATTAATTAATCCGGATTTGGATAATTCCAAACCGGAAAATTGGGGAATTTCCAATAACCACGGAACACCCGGAAATGTAAACGATTCTTATGTTTTATCCACAACCAAAAGAACAATATTGTTTAAGTTTAAACTAAAACAAAATTATCCAAATCCGTTTAATCCTACAACTACAATACAATATACAATACCTAATAGGGAAAAAACGTTTCATTCGGCTTCTCGGCAAGCACCGGTTCAAAATGTAAAATTAAAAGTGTACAATGTACTTGGACGTGAAGTAACAACGCTTGTTAATAAACAACAAAAACCCGGGGTGTACAAAGTTACTTTCGATGCTGCTAATCTTTCAAGTGGAATTTATTATTATCGATTAACATCCGGCAATTTTAGTGATGTAAGAAAAATGATTTTATTAAAATGACGATATTATTTTTTTAGTATTTGTTTTATATATACAAAGTTTTTATTTACAAATTATATTTTAATGCCATCATTAAAATGTAATAAGAAGTGTTTGTATTGTTCAATGTTAAACCATAATCCAAGCCAATTAATATTTTGGTTTTATTACTTAAATTTGTTCCGCCGGAAACGTTAACAGTAAAACCGTAATTCCAAGTATCAATATCGCTAAAAGTTCTATCGTTTAATAATAAAAGTCCCAAACCTTCTTCAATAAAAAAAATGTTGTTTAGTTGTTGATTGCTTTTTCCGGCAATTGTAAAACTTTTAATGAAGGGATAGTAACTAATTGTATGATTTTCCAAAAGAATTTTTTCTAATTTTTGTGCATAAGTAAAAGCAAATTCTATTTTATTAAACGGTTTAAAAGAAGCATTTGTTTCTATAAAAACTTTTCCGGCAAAGGATGTTTGGGAAGGAAGATTGCCCTGAATGTTTCCCAAACCAATTCCACCGCCAATTGTAATATTATTAAATTGAGCAAATGTGGAAGAAGTAAAGAAAATAACTAATATGTATATAATATTATGTTTCATTTATATTTGTTAGAATATCTGAAAAATCAAGATTAATAACAAAATAGGCTGTCCGGTGAAACATTGCTAACATTTTTCATGATTTCCTTTTCCTTAATAAATTTATTTTTTTCATAAATAATTTTACTCTATTACTATCCACGCTATTTTTCCAATCGCCTTTTTTCTTGAAGTATGAACCAATAA
>JALSTL010000216.1 GCA_026983755.1 Melioribacteraceae bacterium
AGTGTAAAACCGTATTGCTTAAAATTTAATTCTGGGTTAAGTATTTCGGTATCGCCAATTTTATTTCCCTGCATTTTATCATTTCTAAAGAAAGTATAAACAGAACCTTTTAAGTTATTGGTACCACTTTTGGTTACGGTATTAATACCGGCACCGGTAAATCCACCTTCTCTAACATCAAAAGGAGCTATGGATACTTGAACTTGTTCAATAGCATCGTAAGGTAAAGGTTCGGCATTGGATTGACCACCCGGGGAAGGATTATCCAATCCAAAAGGATTATTAAAATAAGAACCATCTACCGAATAATTATTATATAACCAGTTTTTACCTCCAAAGCTAAAGTTACCGTCACTTCTCGGGTCTAATCTTGTTAAATCACGAGTACTTCTTTTAATAGTCGGTAATGCTTTTACCTCATCCGGATTTATGTAAGTTGATGCACCGGTTCTGTCACTATTCATTAAATCATTCTTTTTAGCGGTAACAACCAATTCATTCAATTTTACCGTTTCCTTGGAAAGTTTAAAATCTAACTTTAATGTTTGACCGATATTCAAATAAATATTTTCTTCTTTTGAAGAATTATAACCAATGTAAGATACGGTTACGGTATAAGGGCCTCCAATACGTAAGTTAGGCAAATTAAAAACACCGTCTCCTCTTGTAGATGCTCCGTATTTTGTTCCGCTGGGTTCATGAACTGCAATTACATTAGCTCCGGGTAGTGGTTCGCCATTCGAATCGAAAACAAAACCGTATATTTTAGCTGTTGTAACACCTTGGGCGTTTAATACAATACTGCTAAAAAACAATAGGGAACTAAATAAAAAAATAAGTAAATGTTGTTTCTTCATAAGTACTCCTTTCTATATTTAGTGGTGATTGAAAAATAATAGTTAATATCGTGCAACTTAAAAAATATTAAATTATTTACCAAATATAATTTTTATTTTATAGAACTTTCCAATTGAACTTTAGTACTCTCATTAAATCTTAAAAATTTTCCATTTAAGATTGGCAAAATTAGTTCTACTTTTCTTTTTATCCATTTTAAACAATCAATTTGGTAATGTTTAATACATTCTTAAAGCTGTAAATTTTTCAAAATGTTTTTTTAGAAATTTAGCTTCATCTTATAGAAGTTAAAAAGAATATATTTTAATATTAAAATGTTATAAAGGTTGTTTAGTTACTTTTTTTTCTATTTATTTAAATATGAAAAATTTAGAAGACGAGATTTTTGCGGAAAATAAATTAACCGCATTGGCGCAAAGTGTTTTTGAAGAAGCAAAAGCTTTAGGATTTGGACCATCGGATTATGTAAAACTAGTTAGTTCAATATTGGATTTTACTCCGCTTAAAACTGAAAACAAAATTACCGATAATGATGGAACTAAAATAAAATTATCGGATGTAAATAAACTTCCAATCATTAGTAAAAATTTGATAATAAGGAAATATGAAAAAGAAACCGATAAGGAAGTTTTAAAAAAATGGTTAATCGATGAAAAAAGTAAACTGTTTTTACTTTCAAGAACGTCCGATAGTGATTTAAATATAGATAACTTGGATAATAACGAAACCAATTTATTCGGCTTGGTAACATTAAAAAACAATTTACCAATTGGTTTACTAGCATTACTAAACATAGATAAAAAAAATAAAAAAGCCGAAATGCGTAAACTTATTGGAAATTCTCAATATCGAGGTAGAGGTTTTGCTAAAGAGGCTACACGCTTATGGATTGATTATTGTACCAATGTTTATAACTTAAATAAAATATATATTAACACATTGGAAATAAATATTCAAAATATTTCGCTTAACAGACGTTTGGGTTTTAAAATTGAAGGAGTACTGAAAAACGAATGTAATATAAACGGAAAACCTTTTGATGTTTTTAGAATGGCGTACTATATAAATAAAAATAAAGAAAAATCTTAAAGGAGAATTTTTTATGTGTGGAATTGTAGGATATATTGGAGAAGAAAACTGTGTTCCAATAATTATAACCGGATTGAAAAGATTAGAATACAGAGGATACGATTCTGCAGGAATAGGAATGGTAATTAATGATAAATGTTATATACAAAAAAGCGTTGGAAAAGTAGCTAAATTGGAAGAATATTTAGATACAAGTTCGGTAAGTTCAACAATAGGTATTGGACATACAAGATGGGCAACTCACGGCGGACCAAGTGAAGAAAATGCTCATCCCCATTTTAATGAAGATAGAACTATTTCTTTAATTCATAACGGGATTATCGAAAATTATTCCGTACTAAAAAAAGAACTATTAGCCGAAGGCTATCAATTTGTTAGTGAAACAGATACGGAAGTAATTGTTCATTTAATCGATAAATTTGTAAAAAAAGGAAATTCTCTATTTAGAGCCACTCGCAAAGCATTGGCAGAAGTAGAAGGAGCCTACGGTTTATGTGTTATTTCAAGCAATGAACCTGATAAAATTGTAGTTGCCAGAAAAGGTTCGCCTTTGGTTATTGGTATAGGTAACGGTGCTAATTTTGTAGCTTCGGATGTAACTCCTTTAATTGAACACACAAGCAAAGTTATTTATTTGGACGATAACGAAGTGGCCGAAGTTTATAAAGACAGAATAAAAACAAAAACCATAGCCGATGAAGAAATAATTAAAGAAATTCAAGAAGTAAAAATGAATTTGGATGAAATTAGTAAAGGCGGTTATAAACACTTTATGTTAAAAGAAATTATGGAACAACCGGATTCCATAATGAATTCTATGAGAGGAAGATTTTTATACGAATACGGAACCGCCAGATTAGGAGGTTTAAGAGGTGTTAAAGAAAGAATTGCAAACTCCAAAAGAATAATTATATCGGCTTGCGGAACATCTTGGCACGCCGGATTAGTAGGCGAATATATGTTAGAACAATTTACCGGCATACCCGTAGAAGTTGAATATGCATCCGAATTCAGATATCGTAATCCAATTGTTAATAAAGACGATACAATGATATTTATATCTCAAAGCGGAGAAACAGCCGATACACTTGCCGCTATGCTCGAAGCAAAACGAAGGGGTGCTTTGGTATTGGGTTTGGTAAACGGCGTTGGAAGTTCTATTGCAAGAGAAAGCGATGCCGGTGTTTATATTCATGCCGGTCCCGAAATTGGTGTTGCTTCTACCAAAGCATTTACTTCTCAATTAATAGTTTTGGCTCTTGTTACTTTATTAATTGCCCGAAAAAAACACATGAGCGAAACCGACGGGAAAAAAATAATTGAAGAAATGGAAAAAATACCGGCCAAGGTTAATGAAATTTTAAAATTGAATAATCAAATAGAAAAAATTGCAGAAGAATTTGTCGATTCGAAAAATTTTCTCTATTTAGGTCGCGGATATAATTTCCCGGTTGCATTGGAAGGAGCATTAAAGTTAAAAGAAATTTCTTATATTCATGCCGAAGGATATCCGGCTGCAGAAATGAAACACGGACCAATTGCACTTATAGATGAAAATATGCCTGCAATATTTCTTGCTCCTAAAGATTCCGTTTACGATAAAATTATTAGTAACATAGAAGAAGTAAAAGCAAGAAAAGGAAAAATTATAGCTATCGCTTCTGTTAATGATAATCAAATTGATTCGTTAGTTGATTATACAATTAAAATACCCGATACAATTAGAATGTTAATGCCTATTCTGAATGTTATTCCATTACAATTACTTTCATATCACATAGCCGTTAAAAAAGGTTTGGATGTGGATCAACCGAGAAATTTAGCTAAAAGTGTTACTGTGGAATAATTTTCACTTGCTAAATTTCTGTATGAAAACTATATTTTAATGAATAAAAAGTAAATTTTATGACCGTCGGTTTTGGCGGTCATTCTTTTTTATTTTAAAATTTAATGAGAATTTTATGAAAAAAAAATTAGCGGTTGTTGCCTTCGGAGGTAATGCTTTATTGCGCGGCAATGAAATCGGAACAATAGAACAACAAGAAAAACATACTTTTGAAACTTGCAAACAACTGGTGGGCCTTCTTAAAAATAATTATAATATCATAATTACACATGGAAACGGTCCGCAAGTAGGAAATATTTTATTACGGAATGAAGCCGGTTATGAAAAATATAAAATTCCTCAAATGCCTATGGATATTTGCGTAGCTGATTCTCAAGGTGGAATAGGTTATATGATAGAAAGACAAATGAGAAATGTTTTGAATGAAGAAAAAATGAAAAAAGATGTAATTACTTTGGTAACACAAGTTTTGGTAGATAAAAATGATCCCGCATTTGAAAATCCAACTAAACCCGTTGGTGCGTTCTATCTAAAAGAGGAGGCGGATTTATTGGCTAAAGCAAATAATTGGGTTTTTAAAAAAGATCCCAGAAACAGAGGATGGAGAAAAGTGGTTGCATCGCCGGCTCCAATAGAAGTAATGAATAATAAAGTTATAAAATCATTAGCAAACAAAGGGAAAATTGTTATTGCCGTTGGAGGAGGTGGTGTTCCTGTATATAAACACAGTAATGGTTATCTAGAAGCCATCGAAGCTGTAATTGATAAAGATTTGGCTTCTTCACTTTTGGCAAAAGAAATTTCCGCCGATGCTTTTTATATTATTACCGATGTTCCCAAAGTGTATATTAACTTTAATAAAAAAAATCAAAAAGCTCTGGGGAAAATAAAAGTTAGTAAAGTGCAAAAGTATTTGGAACAAGGAGAATTTGCCGCCGGAAGTATGGCTCCTAAAATAAAAGCCGCAATAAATTTTGTTAAAAACGGTGGAAAAGAAAGTGTTATTACTGATGCAGAAAGTATTAACAAAAAAAATTGCGGAACAAGAATTGTAACTTAAACCCGAATTATATAATAGAAAAACAGAATAGCTCTAAACTATACTAATATAAAAGTAATTATTCTAAAGTAAAGCATTAGGACTGATTAAGTTAAAAAGCCTCTTTAAATTATTGCACATTAGAGTATTATAAACAATATATAAATTCTAATGATAATTTTATTAAAGTTATTCTAATTTAGATTGTATTAGTTTGATAATATTATTGATTTTATTTGCAATTGAATAAAATGTTAAAGTCTTTCCAACACTATTTTAGACTTGGAAAATAATAAATGTGAAACACATGAATTACAATCCGAATTACCAAAATGTTTTATGGGATAAGTGAGGTTAAATAGATTTTCAATTTCAGAAACCAAAATACATTCAAATTTTTTTTGTTTACTTTTGAAAGTAAAAATACGTTTAAGTTTAAAGTTATTATTCGTCGTTAAATAATCAATATGCCAATGTAAATTTTTCTCTTTCCTCTTATGTCGTTCAATTCGTTGATATAAATTTTTTTGTGCACTTCCCACATAATAGTAATAACCTTTTGCAAAATTCATTGCACCGAATTTTTTATGCGTAATTTGAGTACGTTCTTTGCAATATAATTCTAAAATATAAATACCGGAGTTACTAATTATTATCAGCTCCTTCTTTAATCCAAGTTCTAATTCCTTCAATTTGATTACGAGTTAAAGGTGTAACCGGAGCACCAATCGGCGGCATCGGATTTGCTCCAGAAATTCCTTCTATGGCCCAAACCAATCTGCTGTTTTCCGGTTGGAATGGAAATACAACGGAAGGATCGGAAACAGCTCCGTTCCAAGTAGTCAAATCAATTCCACCGGCAAAATCCTGACTATTATGGCATCCGCTGTTATTACACTTATAGTTAAATATTGGTTGGATATATTTATTATAACTAACATTTTCCGAAGGAATCATTATGTTATCTATTTGATTTGTGTTTAATGTGTCATCACAACTAATATTCAGTAATACTAAAAAAAATAAAAACAAGAAAACAATTTTATTATTCATTAAAACCTAATTTTATTATTTTAATAAATCTAATTATCTTTTTTATTTCATACAATATAAAAATCATTTCTGTTATTAGCGGAGTTATTATGAAAAATAAATTATCATTTTTGTTTCTTTTCTTTTTACTAATCCAAAACTTTAAAGCACAAGAAGTAAAAATTAAATCCGGTCCCATGGTCGGTTATTCTACAATGCGAGAAGTTA